>NZ_JBSFPX010000002.1:0-145745 GCF_053588415.1 Mycobacterium sp. NPDC003449 | reverse complement strand
TCCCACTGGAGGATGCGGAACGCTGCCTCCGAGAAACCGCACGTGCGGTGGGTGCGGACGAATTCGCGCCGCTCAGAAGGGAGCATGTCGCGGTCCGTGGGCACCATGAATGGTTCGTCGGCGAGGGGGAGGAGCACGTCGATACCTCGTTCTCAGGTGGGGGATGTGTGTTCGGTTGCCGTCCTGATCGAGGGGATCAGGACTCCCTCGTTCACATGCCATGAACGTACGGTGTTGGTACGCCAGCCTTTTCGGCAGTAAGGCTCGGCTGCTGCGATGTCTTCGGCCGCCCGCAGCGATTCTGCCTTCACAATGCACACCCCTTCGAAACGGCCGCCGGATTCACTTAGATCGAGTGGCCCGGCCGCGAGCAGTTGTCCTCGGCCCTGTAGTTCGAACAGATACTCCAAATGTTCGGTCAGAGCGGCTGCTCCCTCGACGGTCTCCGCCGTCTGAAAGTCGCCAGTGGGCTGCATGAAGATTGCATAGAGTTCGACGTAGGCGAGCCGTGACAGCAGGTCCTGCAGGGTGGCGGGAACGGCGCTCATGGTGTTGCTCCTCGTGCTGCGCTAATTGTTAACTGGGCGTGTCGGCCGGCCGGGCGTCGATCCTGGCCGATCTCAACGACGGCGATCGCTCGATCTTTGCGATGCCCACGGCGTGATACCGCGACAGTGTCGACGTGTTCTGTGGGGCAACGCAAAGCGGACGTCGATCAAGGTAAGTGACTAAAGCATCACATATGATGTATTCGTCAGTCAATGGGTAGATGCGGTCGGACGTATCAATCGCCAAGTCACCGTGCCGATTGCTGCAGTAAGGGGGCGACCCACGTGGAGCCAGAACGGTCCCGTCGCCGTGCGGGCCACCTAGTCTGGAGGGAACCGCCGGGACGAGAAGGGACGCGCAGATGTTGGTAGTGGTCGGCTACGACGGGTCTCCATCGGCGAACGCGGCGATCAGCACGGGCAGCGTGCTGCTGCCCGGCGCCCAGTCGGTGATCGTCTACCTGTGCACGCCTCCCTTCGGCAGCAAGGGGTTACGCGCGCGGTTGCGGCACTCGGCCCGCAACGTCAACGAGTTGATCGACCTGGTCGACAGCGAAAGCGAGGCCGAGGCGCACCGGCTGGTCGGCACCGGGATCACGCTGGCCCGCGCCGCAGGCTGGAGCACCGAGGCGATGGTGAAGCGCACCTGGGCCGGGGAGGGCCTGGGTTTGGCCCAGGTGGCCGACGAACTCGAACCCGACGTCGTGGTCGTCGGCGCCCGCGGCATCGGCGCCACCGACGCGAAGATGGGCAGCGTGTCCGATCTGGTGGTGCACCACGCGCCGCGGCCGGTGCTGGTCTGCTCGCAACACATGGTGTCGTCCGAGTACGAGGCCCTGGCGCAGGGCCCGATCGTGGTCGGGGTCGACGGTTCGCCGGGTGCGGACCGGGCGGCGGCGGCCGCAGGGCGGCTGTTCGGCGGGCGGGACGTGCGCTCGGTCGCGGTCGACGACGGCGATGCGGGCGACGTGGCGGCGGCCCACCGGGTGCGCCGGTTCCGGGGATCGGGGGCGGGCGCGACGGCCGATGCGCTCGTGGCGTTCGCCGACGAGCAACACGCCGCGGCACTCGTGGTGGGCTCACGCGGCCGCTCGGGCCTGAGGAAGGTCCTGCTCGGCAGCGTCGCGGCAGCGACGCTGCAGCGCACCTACCGGCCGGTGCTCGTGGTGCCGCAGGCCTGAGCGCTCGGACAGCGGATCGCTTGGTTCGCAGGCGATCTGGCCGCGGCTGTCGGCTTTCCCCTCACGACTCCGGCCAGGTTCTGGTCGGGCCGTCAGTGTCCCGCGCGATCGGCCGCCCGCGCGTGTTCGGTAGCCGAGACAACCAGGGCATCCGTACCGGGATAGATCGTCGCTTCGTGTCCGTTGCCGAGCCACCGAACCTCGTACGGGGGAGATCCGTCCTCACCCCGAACACCGGTGATTTCGGCGTGCTGCTCGTGTTGATCGGTGGTTGTGCCCTTCACAACCAGGAAATCGCCGACGTGCGCCTTCATCGTCCGCCCTCCCTTCGTTTAGCGGCAGACAACTCCATCGTGCGCGCAACGGAGGCGATGGGGAAGGCCTATCCCGCGGTCTTGCCCGCATCGACGACGTACACCGCGCCGTGTACGGCGGCGGCATCGTCACTGGCCAGGAACGCGATGGTCTTGGCAACATCGGCGACGTCCATCATTCCGCGCGGGGCGGCGATCCGCATGATCAGATTCCAGTCGGCGTCCTCGGGTGCGGCGAACTCGGTGGTCTGCGGGGTCAGCATGCCGCCCGGACAGACCGCGTTGACCCGCAACCGATCCGAGGTGAACTCGATGGCCAGCGCGCGGGTCATCCCGACCAGCCCGTGTTTGGCGGCGCAGTAGCCGGCCGAATACACCTCGCCTTCGATCCCGGCGATCGAGGCGACGTTGACGATATTGCCACCGGCTTCCAGCAGATGTGGCAGCGCGGCGCGGCACAAAAAGAACGGGCCGTTGAGGTTGACCGCGAGGTCGGTGTCCCAGTCGTCGTCGGTCACCGAAAGGGTGTGGCGCATCCGGTGAAAACCCGCGACGTTGATCAGCGCGTCGAGCCTGCCGAACTCCTCGACACACCGTTCGACGGCCTGCCGGCACGCCTGCGACGACGAGATGTCGACCGAGGCGTACTTCCCGCCTGGCACCTCGGCGAACACCTCGGCCATCCGGTCGGCGTCGCGGGCGATCCCGAACACCGAGGCGCCCCGCTCGGCGAACAACTTCGCGACCGCTGCACCCAACCCCGACGATGCCCCGGTGACCAATGCGACCTTGCCAGTCAGACCCATGCCTAGACCTTCTCATGAGTCGGGACATGCGTTTGCGTGCGGCCGCTGATCGCCTCGCCGCGAACACGCCCGAAATAGAATCCTGTAGCAGCCGAGTTCCGACCGAAGAGAGACCCCCATGACCAAGATGATCGTTGTCTGCGCCGGCGACAGCCACACCAGATTTGACCGGGAATACTATGTCAATCAACATTTTCCACTCGCGATGGAGTGCTGGGGGAAGTACGGCCTGCAGGCGGTGGACGCGTTCTTTCCGGCCGGCGAAGGTGACGGCTGGGTATCGATCGGGGTCTACCGGTTCCTGGAGGCCGCCAACGTCGATGCGGCCCTGGCCGCTCCGGAAACCGAACGGGTGATGGCCGACGTGAAGAACTTCACCGACACGTCAACGGTGCTGCGCAGCATCTTTTCCCCGCTGTGACGCGGCGTCTTCGCCGCCCGTGGCAGCGCCGGGGATCAGGAACAGCTCAGAGTCCGGCGCGGGGCCGCGTGGGCGGAACCGCGTCCAGCAGGGTGCGGGTGTAGTCCTGCTCGGGTGCGGCGAACAGTTCGGCGGCCGGCCGGTACTCCACTGCCGCACCGCCGCGCATCACCAGCACCTCATGACTCATCCGCCGGACCACCGCGAGATCGTGCGCGATGAACAGGTAGGCCAGCCCCAGGTCGCGTTGCAGATCGGCCAGCAGATCCAGCACCCGCGACTGCACCGACACGTCCAGCGATGCCGTCGACTCGTCGAGGATGAGCAGATCCGGCTCGGTGGCCAGCGCGCGGGCGATGCTGACCCGCTGTCGCTGACCCCCGGAAAGCTCGTGCGGATAGCGCGAGGCGAAATCGGTGGGCAGCCCCACGAGTTCGAGCAGTTCGGCCACCCGGCCGGCCCGCGCCCGCCGGCCCTTGGCCAGCCGGTGTACCTGTAGCGGTTCACCGATCGCGGTGCCGACCCTGGCCCTCGGGTTCAGCGACGAGAACGGATCCTGGAACACCAGGCTGATCCGGCGGCGCAGATCCCGGCCCGCGGTGAAGACGTCGGCTCCGTCGAGGGTCGCGGTTCCTGCCGAGGGTTCGGCCAGGCCGGTGAGCGCGGCCGCCACCGTCGACTTGCCGGAACCGGACTCGCCGACCAGGCCCAGCGTGGCGCCGCGGCGGATCCGGAACGACACATCGCTGACCGAGGCCACCCCCGAGTAGCGCACGCCGAGTCCGTTGACCTCCAACAGAACCGGTGCCTCGCCGGGGTCGCCGGGACCCGTCGCGTCGATGCGCGGCCGGGCGTCCAGCAGCTCGCGGGTGTAGGCATGCCGGGGGCGGTCGAACACCTCGAGCACCGGGGCCTGCTCGACCGCCTCGCCGTCGCGCAGCACCGTCACCTCGTCGGCCACCTGACCGATCACCCCGAGATCGTGGCTGATCCATACCACCGCGGTGCCGAAATCCCGCTGGAGGTCGGCGACCAGGTCGATGATCTGGGCCTGGGTCGTGACGTCGAGGGCCGTGGTCGGCTCGTCGGCGATGAGCAGTTCCGGATCGCAGGCCAGGGCGATGGCGATCATCACGCGCTGCCGCTGCCCACCGGAGAGCTGATGCGGGTAGGCCTCCAGCCGCCCGGGCGGCAGCCCGACCGCGTCGAGCAGCTCGCCGGCCCTGGCCCGGGCCTGGCGTCGGGTCATCTTGCGGTGTGTCTCAAGCGTTTCGGTGATCTGGCGGTCCAGGGTCAGCAGCGGGTTGAGCGAGGTGCCCGGATCCTGGAAGACGAACCCGATCCGCCCGCCGTGTACGCGGCGCAGCAGCCGGGCCGGGGCGCCGACCAGCTGGGATCCGTCGGTGAGGGTGCTGGCACCGGTCACGGTCGCGCCCGGTGCGTCCAGCAGCCCGGTCGCGGCCAGCACCGTCATCGACTTGCCCGAGCCCGATTCGCCGACGATGCCGATGGTCTGTTCGCGCGCCACCTCGAACGACACGCCACGCACGATGTCGCGGCGGCCGATCCGGACCGCCAGATCCTGCACGCTCAGCACGGCTTCGGTCATGACCGTCGCACCTTTCTGCGGGCTTCGATCAGGGTGCGCTGCTTGGGGTCGAGCACATCGCGCAGCCCGTCGCCGAACAGGTTGAACGCCAGCACCGTGACGAAGATGGCCGCACCGGGGAACACCGCCATCCACCAGGCCAGCGTCACAAACCCCTGCGCGTCGAAGATCATCCGGCCCAGCGACGGCTGTGGCGGCTGGATGCCCAGCCCGAGGAACGACAGCGCGGCCTCGGCCAGGATCGCGAACGCCAGTGACAGCGACAGCTGAACGACCAACGGGCCCGCGATATTCGGCAGAATGTGCCGGAGCAGGATGTAGCCGCCCGGAGTGCCCATGGTGCGCGATACCGAGACGAACGGTTCGACCCGTACGCCCAGCGTGCTCGCCCTGGCCACCCGCGCGAAGATCGGGATGTAGACGATGCCGATGGCCAGCATGGTGGTGGTGACGCCGGGGCCGAGCACCGCGACGATGGCCAGCGCGAGCAGCAGCACCGGGAAGGCGAACATGACGTCGACGATGCGCATCACCACGGTGTCGACCCAGCCGCCCCGGTAACCCGCGACCACCCCGATCGTCACCCCGATCGCCGCGGCCAGCGCCACGCTGACCACCGCGACCCGCAACGACGCCTGAATGGCCACCAGCACCCGCGAGAAGATATCGCGGCCGAGCTCGTCCGTACCGAACCAGTGCGAACCGCTCGGCGCTTGCAGCGCATTCGGCACGTCGACGTCGTTGACCTCGAACGGGGTGATCCACTGCGCGGTGAACGCCACGACGATCACCGCCAGCAGAACGACCGCACTGATGGTGGTCACCGGATTGGACAGCAGCAACCGCCAGGAGGCGACCCTGGGTTCGGTGTCGGCGGCCGAATCGGCTTGAGTGGTCATGACAGGCGGATCCTCGGGTCGACCACCGCGTAGAGCATATCCACGATGAGGTTGATCAGCAGGAACAGTGCCGCGATCAGCAGCACCGCCCCCTGGATCACCGGATAGTCCCTGGCGGCAACGGAATTGAACACCAGGCGGCCGAGCCCGGGCCAGGCGAACACCACCTCGACGACGATGACGCCGCCCAGGATGGTGGCCAGCTGGATACCCGTGATGGTCAGCACCGGCAGCAGCGCGTTGCGCACGATGTGGCGGAAGGTGATCACCGGCGGGGGTAGGCCCTTGGACCGCGCGGTCCGGACATAGCCCATGGCGGAGACCTCCAGCACCGCCGACCGGACATAGCGGGTCATGATCGCGCCTGCGACCAGGCCGACGGTCAGACCGGGCAGCACGATGTGGCGCAGCCATCCGCCGGGATCGTCGGTCAGCGGACGGTAACCGGAGGTCGGAAACCAGCCGAGGGTGGAGGCGAACAGACCGATCAGCAGGATGCCCAGCCAGAAGTCGGGGACCGAAACGCCGAACTGGCTGGCGACCCGCACGATCGCGTCGCTGGCCCGGCCTTCCCGCAGCGCCGACCAGATCCCGGCGGGCAGCGCGATCACCAGCGCGATCAGGATTCCGGTCAGGCCCAGCGACAGCGTGGCGGGCAGCCGGTCGAGCAGTGTGACGGTCACCGGATCGCCGTTGCGGAAACTGACCCCGAGATCGCCGGTCAGTGCCGAGCCGAGATAGGAGAAGAACTGCTCGACGATCGGGCGATCCATCCCGCTGGCCGCGCGCAGGGCGTCGTAGGCCTCGGGTGTGTAGCGGGTGCCCAACGCGATCCGGACCGGGTCGCCCGGCACCAGGTGCACCAGCGCGAACACCACGATCAACACCCCGACCATGACGAGCGCCGAATACAACAGCCGACGGGTTAGGAACCGCACGATCGGATGATTCATTGGGCCGCACCCCGATTCAGTTCGGCGCCGCGGAACCGGACGGCGCCGTCGCGGCGCGCGTCGTAGCCGGACAGGTTGTTGGCCCAGGCCTGGATCACCGCCGGGTTGTACAGGTAGATGTAGCTGACCTCATCGGCGATGCGGGTTGCGGCGTCGGCGTAGACGTCTTTTCGTTTCGTGGGGTCGGTTTCGACGCGCCCGGCGTCGAGCAGCCGGTCCACCTCCGGATCGGAGAATTTCTGGGCATTGCTGGTGCCGCCGGAATGATGCTGGGCGTAGTAGAAGTCGTCGGGATCGATATTGCCGAGCCAACCCATCATGAGCATGTCGAAGTGGCCGGTGTTCTGCTCGTCGAGCCAGGTGGCGAAGTCCACGGTGCGGATGTTCACCGTGATGCCCAGCGGCGCCAGGTTGTCGGCGATGATCTGGGCCGCCGTCACGGTCTCGGGGTACTCGCTGGTGACCAGCATGTCCATGGCTTGCGGTTTCGCCCCGGCCTCGGCCAGCAGTCTTCGCGATTCGTCGAGGTCGTAGCGGTACCGGTCATAGGGCGTGTACCACGGGTTGCCCTGCGGGATGGCGAGTTGATTGGTGCTGGCGGTCCGGTAGCTCGTGGCCGCCGAGATCGAATCACGGTCGATGGCATAGGCGATGGCCTGCCGGACCCGGACGTCGTTCCACGGCGGCCTGGCCTCGTTGAGGGCCAGATACCAGTAGTCGTTGCTCGGGGTCACCGCGAGGGTCAGCGAATCGTCGTCGCGCAACTGCGCGACCCGCTGCGGCGGCACCGAATCGGTCCAGTCGACCTCGCCGGCCTGTAACGCCGACAGTGCCGTGGAGGGTTCGGAGATGAACCGGAACGTCACCCCGGAGACTTTCGGCGGGCCGCCCCAGTAGCCGGGATTGGCCTTCAGGGTGATCGAGTCGCCGCTGCGGCGCCCGGTGAACTCGAACGGTCCCGTGCCGACCGGATGGGTCGCGATCTGCCCGCTCTCGACGTTGCTGCGCTGCACGATCGACATGCCTTTGAACCCGCCGAGATTGGTCAGCAGGTTGGGCGTGGGATGCTTCACCACGATCCGCACGGTGGCCGGATCCGGGGCGCTCACGTCGGTGACGGCACTGAACTTGTCGACGTTGGTCAGCTGTTCGTCGATGATCCGGCGATACGAATACACCACGTCGTCGGCGGTGAACGGGCTGCCGTCGTGCCAGCGCACCCCGTCGCGGAGCTGGAAGGTCCAGGTCAGCTGGTCGGGGCTGACCTCCCAGGACCGGGCCAGTGCCGGGCGCATCTGCAGGTTCTGGTCCGGTTCGACCAGCGTGTCGAACACGTTCTCCAGCACCTCGAACGAGAAATACGCGCTGGTCCGCTGGGGGTCGAGTTGGTCGGGCTCACCGGCGATCGCGGCGATGAGATTGCCCGACGACGCGTCGCCGAGGTCCACCCGCTCGCCCGTCGAGCAGGCGGCGAGCACGAACGTCAGGACTGCCGCCAACGTTCTAACCGCTGGTCGTGAGGTCACGATCTCTCCAGGATCACCGCGGGTGATCCGTCGGTACGCTCACCCGCTTGGGCCGTCCGGGGGGCCGGCCTGACACGTCCGGGCCATACCTGTGACGACGCTGATGAAGACTGCGATACTCACCCATTGTGACCTTCAAGCACATGGCTGCCGCGACCGCCCTGGCGTTCAGCTCCGTGATCGCTGGCGGCCTGGGGTTTGCCGGGCCCGCCGATGCCGAGCCCGTGATGACCGGTGTCTACACCTATCAACAGGAGGGGCTGGCACCCCAGACCTGGTCGATCTACCCGACCTGTGTGCCCACCGTCGGGGATCTGCGCGAACCGCTGGAATTGGCGGTGGCCTGCAACCTGCACGTCGAGGCGTCATCGGGGACCAAGGGCGCCGAGATACTGACCAGGGGCGGCACCGCGCGTCTCACCGGCGGGCTGTGGACGTACTCGACGTCGGCGATGGAGGGCATGCACTGCCCGGACGGCAGCACGGCGTCGGTCACCGACACCTACAAGTTCGACGACGTGAAGCTCACCGGCACCAGGTCGGTGGCCCACAACGCGGACTGCGGGTTGGCCCCGGGCATCGAGACCGTGCCGTTCACCCTCACCTACCAGAAGCCGCTACCGCTTCCGGTCACGACCTATCCGCTGGACTGCGAGCCCGGCGGCCTGCGGTGGTGCACCTGAGTGTGGGTGACGCGCGTCGGGTTCCCCGGCTCGACGGCAAGGTGGTCGACCTCACCGGTCCCGGGCTGACCGACCGGTTCGGGGTCACCTGCGCCGATCTGGGGGCCTCGGTGATCGCCCCGAACGGCACGCTGGTGTCGGTGTTCGGTGACACGTTCTCCGGGCCAACGGTCGGGGCGGGCGACTGGCGGTCGCCGGTGGTCCTGATCGGCACGGGCGATGCCGACCATCGGATCGTCTATGAGCGGGCCGGCGGCCCCGACCCGGGGTATGCCCGCCAGCTGTGGGAGTACACCCATGACGACGCGTCGACCGGGTGGCGCCGCGGCGGCATCAGCACGGTCATCCCGTCGGATCTGTTGTGTGTCGGTGATTCGATCTACCTGCACGCCATCGTCAACCGTGGATTCGGCAACGTGGTGTGGACCGAGATCTGGCGCTCCGACGACAGCGGAATCTCCTGGACCCATCTGGGGGAGAAGGCCAGATTCCCCGGCGACTTGCACGGTGGACATGCCCAGTGCTGGTCGTGGGACTTCGACCCGGATGACGGCTGGGTCTATGTGGTGGCCACCGGTTTTCAGCGCGATAAGGGGATCATCCTGATGCGGGTGCGGCCCGAGCAGATCGCGGACCGGCGGCGGTACTCCAGTTGGGGGTACCGCCGGGGCCGCTGGCAGTGGGGACGACGGGCCACCCCGATCACGCCGCCCGGGGAACGGTGGGGCGAGCTGACCTTACGGCGGCTGGGCCCGGACACCTGGATCCTCGGCGGTTTCCTGGCGTCGGGGTACGCGCTGGGCTACCGGGTGGTCGGCTCACCGGTCGCCGATATGCACGCGGCCGAGGTGCAGCTACCGGTCACCGGATCGTCGTGGGCCGGTGAGGACCACGTCCGCAATCGGGTCGCCCAGCTCTACGGCGGTTATGTGCTGCCCGGTTCACGCCTCGGCGTCGAGGGCGGCGTCGGCCTGATCGTGTCGCAGTGGCATACGAAATCCGGATGGCCTTATCGGACAATGCAATTCAATGCCGCCCTGAGGGACACCCGGACTCCGCAGCCGCCGGATCCGATCGTGCTGTGACCGCTCAGGCGGTGTATCCGCCGTCGACGTTCCAGTTGGCTCCCGTCACGAATCCGGATTCCGGGCCGGCCAGGAAGCTCACCACGGCGGCGGTGTCGTCGGAGTTTCCGTAGTGGTCGAGGGCCATGACGCTGCGCATGGCGTCGGCGAATGTGCCGTCGGCGGGATTCATGTCGGTGTCGATCGGGCCTGGCTGCACGTTGTTGACCGTGATGTTTCGTGGGCCGAGCTCGCGGGCCAGTCCACGGGTCAGGGCGGCGACGGCCCCCTTCGTCATGGCGTACACCGCCAACCCGGCCATCGGTACCCGGTCGGCGTTGATGCTGCCGATGTTGATGATCCGCGAGCCCTCGCCGAGATGGGCGACTGCGGCGCGGATGGCCGCGTACACACCGCCGATGTTGATCGCTACCTGGCGGTCGAACTGCTCCTGCGGATAGTCGTCGATCGGCGCGATGTGCGCGGCCCCGGCGTTGTTGACCAGGATGTCCAGGCCGCCGAGCTCGGCGACGGTCCGCTCGACGGCCGCGGCCACCTGGGCGGGGTCGGCGCTGTCAGCCTGGATGGCCACGACCTTGGCGCCACCGGCGGTCACTTCGGCGACCAGCTTCTCGGCCGCCTCGGCCGACGCGGCGTAGGTGAACGCGATGGCGGCACCGTCGGCGGCGAGCCGTCGCACGATTCCGGCGCCGATGCCGCGGGATCCGCCGGTTACCAATGCGCGCCGTCCGGCCAGGGGTGCTGCGGTCATGTGGTTGTCCTCCGAGTTAGTTTCGAACTGATCAGTTACTAAGTACCATCAGGTCAAGGCGGTCGGCATCGCGAAGATTCCCGGTGTGACCGGTATTACACCGAGGGGGTGACGCGATGGCGGTGGGACGGCCGCGGGAGTTCGACCCGGACACGGTCGAGGACATCGCGATGAAGCTGTTCTGGGACCGTGGGTTCGACGGGGTGTCGATCAGTGATCTGACGGCAGCCACCGGGGTGAACCGGCGCGGCATCTACGCCGAGTTCGGTTCCAAGGAGCAACTCTTCGAGCGCGCCAAGTGGCGCTACATCGCAGGCCCCGGCGGATATATGGCCGAGGCGCTCACCCGGCCGACCGCGCGCGAGGTTGCCGAGGCCATGGTGCACGGTGCAGCCAATGCGACCTCCAGCGGCCCGCACGGATGCATGCTGGTCGGAAACACGAACGGGCTGGCCGAATTTCGCGACGCGGCGGTACACGAGCTGGCCCGTCGATTCGACGAATCGGTTGCCGCCGGCGAACTGTCCGGCGTAGACACTTTGTTGCTGGCGCGGTGGATTGCCGCGATATGCCAAGGCATTTCGATTCAATCCCGCAGCGGGGCGAGCCGGGAAGAACTGCACGCGATCGCCGATCTGGCTTTGGTGGGCTGGCCGAGGTCTTAGGCTGAACGCCGTGGCGAAACGAGTCGTGGTCTGGGGCACCGGTTTTGTGGGCAGCATGGTGATCGCCGAGATCGTCGGTCATCCGCTGTTCGAGCTGGTCGGGGTCGGGGTCAGCAATCCGGAGAAGGCCGGCCGCGACGTCGGCGACATCTGCGGGCTGGGCGCGCCGCTCGGCATCAGCGCCACCGACGACGTCGACGCGCTCATCGCGTTGCGGCCCGACGCGCTGGTGCACTACGGGCCCACCGCCGCCCACGCCGACGCCAACATCGACCTGATCACCCGGTTCCTGCGGGCCGGTATCGACGTGTGTTCGACGGCGATGACGCCGTGGGTGTGGCCGAAGATGCACCTCAACCCGCCCAACTGGATCGAGCCGATCACCGAGGCCTGCGACGCCGGACGGTCGTCGTGTTTCACCACCGGTATCGATCCGGGGTTCGCCAACGACCTGTTCCCGATGACCCTGATGGGGCTGTGCTCACAGGTGCGGCGGGTGCGCGCCTCGGAGTTGCTGGACTACACCAACTACACCGGCGACTACGAATTCGAGATGGGCATCGGCAAGCCGCCCGAGCACCGGGCACTGCTGGAAACCCCCGATATCCTCATCTTCGCCTGGGGTGCAACGGTTCCGATGATCGCCCATGCGGCCGGGATCGAACTCGACGAGATCACCACCACGTGGGACAAGTGGGTCACTCCCGACGAGCGCAAATCGGCCAAGGGCATCATCGCGCCGGGCAACGTCGCCGCGGTGCGCTTCACCGTCAACGGCGTCTATCGGGGCGAGACCCGCATCCAGCTCGAGCACGTCAACCGGATCGGACCGGACGCCGCCCCGGACTGGCCGTCCGGCAACGACAACGATGTCTACCGCGTCGACATCGAGGGCACCCCCAGCATCTCGCAGGAAACCGCGTTCCGGTTCACCGACGGGTCGGGCCGCGATGCGGCGGCCGCGGGCTGCCTGGCCACCGGTCTGCGCGCGCTCAACGCGGTACCCGCCGTCAACGAACATTTGCCCGGCTGGGTGACCGCCCTGGATCTACCACTGATTCCCGGTGCCGGGACCATTCGCTAAGTAACGCCGGCCGCGTCGAACGAGATGGAATACCGATAAGGTTTTCTCTCGAGACGGGGTGACATGACTGACGGGGTTGGGCTGTCGGTTGGCGCGACCAACCTGACGGCGGTAGTGGTGGACCGGGCCGCGCTGACGCGGTCCCCGGTGTTGACGGTCTACCCGCACCGGGCCCCCGAGGTGGGTGTACCCAGTGAGAATCCCAACCTCAACGAACGCGGTCTGATCCTCACCGACTTCGTCGACCGGGTCGGAGATCCGGTCGCCATCCTGGCGCCCGACGGCTCGTCGCACCGGGGTGAACGGCTGGTCGCCGATGCGCTCGGGGCGCTGTGGGATGCGCTGATCCGCAGGCACCCGGGCGACGGACCGGTCGCGGTGACCCATCCGGCGCACTGGCGGCCCAACCAGGTGCAGGCCCTGCGGACCGCACTGCTCTCGGTGCCCGAGTTCGCGACCGAACCCGCGCTCATCCCGGATGCGACCGCCGCACTGGTGGCGCTGCAGGACGATCCGGGGGTGCCGACCCGCGGCATCATCGCGGTGTGCGACTTCGGCGGTAGCGGTACGAGCATCACCCTGGCCGACGCGGCCGGCGGCTACCACCCGATCGCGCCGACCGTGCGGCACACCGACCTGTCGGGTGATCTGATCGACCAGGCACTGCTCACCCACGTGGTCAACGATCTCGCCGCGGCGGGGACCATCGACCTCGCGAGTACCTCGGCGATCGGCTCGCTGAGCCGGTTACGCGGCGAATGCCGCCGGGCCAAGGAGCGGCTGTCGACCGAGTCCGTCGCCGCCCTGGTGGCCGAGCTGCCCGGGCATGCGAGAACCGACATCCGGCTCAACCGCAACGAACTCGACGATGCCATCCGCGAACCGCTCTCGGAGTTCGTGGCGGCGCTGCAGGATGCCGTGGAGCGCAGCGGACTGCGCCCCGGCGATCTGGTCGCGGTGGCGACCATCGGCGGCGGCGCCCGGATCCCTGCCGTCACCACCACGCTGTCGCAACATTTCCGGCTCCCGGTGATCACCGCGGCCCAGCCCGAGCTGACCGCGGCCATCGGCGGTGGCCTGACCGCGGTGCGCGGAACCGTCGAGGTCGGGGCGACCGCGCTCGCCCCGACCGCGCCTCCCGCGGCAGCAGCGGCGGCGGCCCCAGCGGCCCTCGTGGCGCCCGAGCTGCCCGCGGCCCCGCAGGCCCTGGCCTGGTCGGATGCCCACGACGTTCCCGATGTGGCGCCGATCGACGACTACGACCCCGGCGTCGAAACGGGTTTCGACGAGGAACCCCCGGCCGGCTGGCGTACCACGGCGCGCCCCCAACTGCAGTTCGGTGAACGCGAGTTGACCGACCACGACGAGGATGCCGCACGGCCCTGGTACCGCCGCCGGGCGGTCGCGCTGGGTGCCGGCGGGGCGGCGGCGCTGGCGGCCGCGGTGGCGGTGGTGGTCCTGCTGGTGGGCCGCGACGGCGGGGAGGTCGCCGGACCGGTCTCGACCAACGTGCCCGCGACCACCACGACGACGGTCCCGGCGCCCGAGCCCGCGCCCGCCGTACCGCAGCAGGCCCCGGAACCGGCGGTCCCGGTCGAGGAGCCGCAGCGCACCGAGACCGTCACCCGCGAGGCGCCGCCGCCGGAGACCGTGACCCAGACGGCGCCGCCGCCGGAGCAGACCCCGCCGCCGGTCGAGACCACGACCGAGGCCCCGCCGCCACCGGTGACGACCACGGAGGCCCCGCCACCCACCGAGACCCCGACGTCCACCCAGCCGCCGTGGACGCCGACCGCGCCGTATCCGACCATCCCCGGCCTGCCGTGGGTGCCGGCCCCCGGTGGTGGCCGCGCGGGCTAGTTGTGCGCACGATTGCGGTCACCTGGCGGCTGCAATCTTGCACGTAAGTGGTTACCTACCTATCGCTTCGGCGACATCGGGGCAGTAGGCGATCGAGGTGTCGACCACGGCCGCGGTGCGTAGCGAGGCGACCAGTGCGGCCACGGCGAACTCGACCAGGGTGTCCACCTCGATATCGCCGTGCCTGATCCGCTCGATCATCATCTCGTCGAGGTAGGCCACCCAGCCGTGCATGGCCGCGCGCAAGGCCGGCGGAACCGGCTCGACTATGCCCAGCGCCAACAGGATTCGTCGTGCTCCCAGCCAGCGCAACCGCTCCACCGCGGCCTGGTGCTCGGGGTCGGCGCCGAGTGCCCCGCGCAACAGTGCGACAAAACTGTCCGAATACGAATCGATGTAGGCGATGTGGCCGCGCAGCGCGTGACGCAACCGGTCCAGCACCGACGCATCGGGGGGTGGTGGGGAGAGCTGCGCGGCGGCGATCTCCACCGCGATCTCGTTCATGACCGCCAGGTACAGGCCGCGTTTGTTGTCGAAGTGATGTGCGATCAATCCGTAGGCGACACCGGCGTTCTTCGCGATTGCCGACGTGGTGACCTGATCGTAGGGCCGCGTCGCGAACATGGCCCGGGCCGCGTCGATGATTAGCTGACGACGGTCGGTGACCGCCGATTTGGCAGGCATCGGCTCAGGCCACCGGGTCGAGCGCGCCGCGGGTGTCGACGCGGCGTCCACCGATCCGGGCGATGAGCCGGCCGAATGCCGGGATCTCCAGGGGCAGCAGCGAATATCTCGGATAGACGACGCGGGAGCGGCCGCGCTGCAGCGCGTATACCACCGCGGCCGCGGTCGACGCCGGTGACACCGGTGGCAGCGTTCGGGGAGCCGTTGTCTTCCATGGCAGTTCGTCGATGTCGCGCAGCGCGGTGTCGGTGGCTCCCGGCACCACCTCCAGGACCCGGATGCCGGTTTCGGCCAGTTCCAGCCGCAGCGAACGGGTGGCCTGCGCCAGGGCGGCCTTGGCGGCGGCGTAGTAGCCGAGCAGTGGCAGCGGCACCGCCTGCACGGTCGAGGTGACGTTGACGATCGTGCCGGTCCCCGCGGCGCGCATGGCGGGCAGCACTGCGGCGGTGAGTGCGAGCGGGGACCACAGGTCGACCTCGAATACCGCCCTGGCCGCCGCGGAATCGGCGATCAGCGACAGCGGCCCGGTCAGGTTCGCGCCCGCATTGTTCACCAGGATGTCCACCCGTCCGCTCAGGGCATCCAGCGCCCGAGCGCCGAGGGCCGATGCGGCGCCCGGTGTGGCGAGATCGGCGGGGAGCACGGTGGGGCGGGGTGATCCGGCCGCCGAGATCTCGTCGGCGAGTTCGTCGAGCAGGTCCGCCCTGCGTGCGGTCACCGCGAGCACCGCGCCGCGGCGGGCCAGCGTTACCGCGAGTTCGCGGCCGATCCCGCTGGACGCCCCGGTGAGCACGATGTGCTTGCCGCGCAGGTCGATTCGTTGTCGTGCCATCTGTATCCCGATCGGACGCCGATTGGTGGGTACCCCCACCGTCGCATACTGATTGATAATCAGTCAATAGTGCAGGGTCGCCGAACCGGGCCACACCTGATCGGCGCCCGGTTAGGTCGGCCGCTTCTCCAGCACCACGTGGGCCAGCGGGATCCGCGTCGGCTCCGGTGCGGCCGACAGCCGAGCCGCGACTCCGGCCTCAAGGCGATCGAAGAACACCGCGTGCCGGGCCGGGTCGTCGATCGCCTCGGCCAGTCTGTCGAACACCGCGAACCGGCAGAAGCTCGCCCACTGGGCACCGAACACCGTTGCATTGCCGGTGATCTGATACTGGTGGAAAAACCTGTCGTCGGCGTCGAAGATCTCGAGGTGCTGGATCGAGAGTCGCTCGAAGCGTCCCGACGGGGCGAACGGAGCGGCGAAATCGGCGGCACTCCGTCCGACGATGGGCAGCGACATCCGCCGCACCTCGTCGCTGCTGATCACCTCGTCGGTGCGCAACTCGGCCAGGGTGTCGGTGAGCGCGGCCAACAGAGGGCGATAACCGAAGTCACGGTCGTCACCCAGCGCCATGGTGAGCACCACCAGGCGTCCGCCCGGACACAACTCGCGGCCGCGGAACGCGACGAACTCGTGCCAGTCGTGGGCGGCCTGCCGGGCGTAGGCCTCGCCGACCTGCCGATCACTACTACCGGCCACCACGATGTGATCGGTGACGGGCATCGGCACTCGGCCCAACCAGAGGATGGACCACGCCGACCAGCCCAGGTTGATGCTGTTCGACGGCAGGATCTGGGTGTAGAACGAGCGGCCGACGGCCGAGGTGAACGTCGCGGAATCCTTGCACAGATAGGAATCCGGGTCCTCGGTCACGGTGCGGAACAACGCCGAGAAATCGTTGTCGGACGTATCGGTGTGGGTGACCAGGATCGAGTGTTCGGGCCGGGTCCGGCCCCGCAGGCGGGTGATCGCGGCGCCGATCGGCAGCAACGCGTTGTGGCCGTTGCCCGCACCGTAATCGGCGATGACGATCGGCTGCGGGGCGCGAGGCAGCGGTACGGTGTCGGCCGCTGCCTCGAAAACCTTGATGGCCGACTGTAATCCGGCCGCCTGCAACCGGGCGCTCGGCGGGGTGCCCTCGGGCTCCGGCCGCACGACCATGCTCGACTCCGGCATGGTCAATTCCGCCGTCGGGGCAGCAGCAGTCCCATGCGTCAACGGTAGTCGCTGCCGTGCGACCACGACACACTCCGGGGGTCAGTGGCCGCGCGCGACCCAGTCGTCGTAGTGCACGATCTCGTCGCCGATGGTGGTGGTGTCGCCGTGGCCGGTGTAGACCACGGTCTCGCCGGGCAGGGTGCCGAGGCGCTTGGAGATGGAATCCAGGATGGTGGGGAAGTCGGAGTAGGAGCGTCCGGTGGCTCCGGGCCCGCCCTGGAACAGGGTGTCGCCGGAGACGACGGCGTTCAGTTCGGGCGCCGACCAGCACACCGATCCGGGCGAATGCCCCGGGGTGTGTAGGGCGTGCAGTTCGATGCCGCCCGCGCGCACCACCAGACCGTCCTCGACGGTGCGGAAGTCTTTGTCGGGGTGCACCGCCCGCCACAGCATCTCGTCGGCCGGGTGCAGCAGGACCGGCGCGTCGAGCGCCTTGCCGAGTTCGGGGGCGACGGTGATGTGATCGTTGTGGCCGTGGGTGCACACCACCGCGACGACATTGCGCCCGGCGACGGCGTCGACGATCGGTGCCGCGGTGTGCGCGGCGTCGAACACCACGACATCCGAGTCGTCACCGACGATCCAGATGTTGTTGTCGACATCCCAGGAGCCGCCGTCGAGTTCGAATTTCCCGGACGTCACCACGCGTTGGATATTGCTCATCAGAGGACCACGACCGAGCGCAGCACCTCACCGGCGTGCATTTTGTGGAAGGCGTCTTCGATGGCGTCGAGTGCGATGCGTTCGGAGACGAATTTGTCGAGGGGTAGGCGGCCTTGTTGGTGCAGGGAGATGAGGGTGGGGAAGTCGCGTTCGGGTAGGCAGTCGCCGTACCAGGAGGATTTGAGTGCTCCGCCGTGGGAGAAGAAGTCGATCAGCGGCATGTCGAGGGTCATGTCGGGGGTCGGGACGCCGACCAGCACGACGGTGCCGGCGAGGTCGCGGGCGTAGAAGGCTTGCTTCCAGGTTTCGGGGCGTCCGACGGCGTCGATGACGACGTCGGCACCGAAGCCGTCGGTGAGGTCCTGGATGGTTTCGATTGCATCGAGTTCTTTGGCGTTGATGGTGTGGGTGGCGCCGAATCCGCGGGCCCAGTCGAGTTTGGTGTTGTCGGTGTCGACGGCGATGATTTTTTTGGCGCCGACCAGGGCGGCGCCGGCGATGGCGGCATCGCCGACGCCGCCGCAGCCGATGACGGCGACGGTGTCGTCGCGGGTCACGGCGCCGGTGTTGATGGCGGCGCCGATGCCGGCCATGACGCCACAGCCCAGCAGGCCGGCCACGGCGGGGTCGGTGTCGGGGTCGACTTTGGTGCACTGTCCTTGGTGGACGAGGGTTTTGTCGGCGAAGGCGCCGATGCCCAGGGCCGGGGTGAGTTCGGTGCCGTCGGTCAGGGTCATTTTCTGGGTGGCGTTGAACGTGTCGAAGCACAGGTGGGGGCGGCCGCGTTTGCAGGCGCGGCATTCTCCGCATACTGCGCGCCAGTTGAGGATGACGAAGTCGCCGACCTCGACGTGGGTGACGCCTTCGCCGATGGATTCGACGGTGCCTGCGGCTTCGTGGCCGAGCAGGAAGGGGTATTCGTCGTTGATGCCGCCGTCGCGGTAGGTCAGGTCGGTATGGCAGACCCCGCAGGCGGTGATGTCGATGACCACCTCGCCCGGGCCGGGATCGGGGATGACGACGTCGACCAACTCGACGGGCTGCTTCTTACTCCGCGAAATCACACCACGCACTGTCTGAGCCATGCCCATAACCTAATACGGGCCGCCGAATCACCGCCCGGCCACGCCCCCGCGCGATACCGTGGATCGTGGCTGACGATCGGACCGAGCTGCTCCTCGCCGCGCGCTCGGCGTACCGCCGACATGACTGGCTGACCAGCTACGAATCGTTCAGCCGGGTCGACGGCGTGCAGGCCCTCGACACCGACGATCTCGCCGAGTTCGCGGCGGCGGCGTGGCGGCAGGGACACGGACGCGAGGCCGTCCGGATCAACGAACGGGTGCACCTCCGGCTGTTGCGCACCGATCCGGTCCTGGCCGCGATGACGGCGGCCGAACTCGGCCTGGCCTGGCTGGCCCGGGGTCACGTCGAGCCGGCGCGCGGTTGGGCGCGCCGCGCCGGGGTGCTGTTGCGGGGGGTTCCCGAGTCGCCCGCGCACGGCTACCTGGCTTATCTCATCGCGGTGGTGTCCGAAGACGCCGGCGCGCCTGCCGAAACGGCCGCGGCCGCCCGGGAGCTGACCGGGATCGCCGGACGCATCGGCGACGCCGCCGTGACCACCCTGGCGCGGGCGCTCGAGGGCATGGCCCTGGCCGAGGCGGGCGACCCGGCCGGCTACGCCGGACTGGACGGGGTGCTGCTTCCGATGCTCGACGAGCGGGTGCCGGTGCAATGGGCCGGCGATGTGTACCGGCGCGTGCTGGACCTGGCGCGGCGGCACGGCGACGGTGCGCGGCTGCGGTCCTGGACCGGGTCGATGCAGCAGTGGTGTGAAACGACCGACCCGGGCCGCACCGGGACGGCCTACCGCGCGATCTGCGACGTGCACCGGCTGACCGCAGAATCGGTGACCGACCCCGCCGACCTGGTGCGGCGCGGGATCGATCTGCGTCGTCTGGTGGCCGAGGTGGACGCGGTGGCGGCCGGCATGGCCGAGGGACTGCTGGCCCGCGGGATGGGGCGGACCCACTAGGTTTGGTTCCGATGAGCGCATTGGATGTCATCGCGAACTGGCCGGTCCCGACGGCGGCGGCCGCGGTGGTCGGACCGTCCGGGGTGATCGCCGCGCGCGGCGACATCGCCCAACCCTTCGCGCTGGCGTCGGTGACCAAACCGCTCGTGGCCCGTGCCGCCCAGGTGGCGATCGAGGAGGGGGCGGTCGATCTCGACACGCCTGCCGGTCCGCCCGGCTCGACGGTGCGGCACCTGCTCGCGCATGCGTCGGGGGTGTCGATGAACTCGGCGGATCCGCTCGCGGAGCCGGGCCGGCGCCGGGTCTACTCCAACTACGGCTTCGAACTGCTGGCGCGCGCGGTCGAGCAGGCCGCGGGCATCGACTTCGGTGCCTACCTCACCGAGGCGGTGTTCGAACCGCTCGGGATGTCGGCCTCCAAACTGCTGGGTGGGACCGAGGCCGCCGGATTCGGCGGGGTGTCGACGGTCGCGGATCTGGCCGCCTTCGCCGCCGAGCTGCTGCGGCCCACGCTGGTGTCGGCCGATATGCACGCCGCGGCCACCACGGTGCAGTTCCCGGGTCTGGACGGGGTGCTGCCCGGATTCGGGGTGCAGCGGCCCAACGACTGGGGGCTTGGCTTCGAGATCCGCGACAGCAAATCCCCGCACTGGACCGGATCGGCGAACTCGCCGGCGACGTTCGGCCATTTCGGCCAGTCCGGGACGTTTTTGTGGGTCGATCCGGCCGCCGACCTGGCGTTGATCGCGCTCACCGACCGCAACTTCGGGGACTGGACCTATCGGCTGTGGCCCGCGATATCTGATGGAGTGCTGAGAGAAATCGGCACAGACTAGCGCAACAGGCGCCACACAGGGCACAATAGACACGCACGGAACAACTGCATCTCTTTGGTAACGCCAGGTCGTTGGGGAAGACGTCCCTCGTGGAGCCGAAGGAGAAGCAGATGCGTGCATCGAATCAGTTCGCCGACGCGGCGACGGGCGTGGTGTATGTCCATGCCTCACCCGCGGCGGTATGCCCGCATGTCGAGTGGGCGTTATCGTCGACCCTGTCGGCGCGGGCCAACCTGAAGTGGACCCCGCAACCGGCCATGCCCGGCCAGTTGCGTTCGGTCACCAACTGGGTCGGGCCGGTCGGCACCGGAGCGCAGTTGGCCAATGCCCTGCGGTCCTGGTCGGTGCTGCGTTTCGAGGTCACCGAGGATCCCAGCGCCGGGGTGGACGGCCACCGCTGGTGCCACACCCCGCAGCTCGGGCTGTGGAGCGGCGCCATGAGCGCCAACGGCGACGTGATGGTCGGCGAGATGCGGCTGCGCACCCTGATGGCCGGCGGCGCCGATATGCTCGCCGCCGAACTCGACACGGTTCTCGGCACGGCCTGGGACGAATCCCTCGAGCCCTACCGCGACGGTGGCGAGACCGGAGAGGTCAGCTGGCTGAACAGGGGAGTGGGTTAAGCCGGCACCAGAATCTTCAGCGCGCGCGGCACCGCCGACACCGTCACGGGCAGCGGGGCCGCGAACTCCCCGTCGGCATAGGCGTTGATGCCCGGGGATTCGACGTGGACGGTCCTGGCCCGTGTGGTGGTGACCTCGTCGAGGTCGACGTGCGTGCCCTTGAAGACCGTCGGGAACAGCCGGATCAACCTGCTGCGTGACGCCGAGGTGATCATGGTGACATCGAGCAGGCCGTCGGAATGATCGGCACCCGGGCAGATCTGCATACCGCCCCCGTAACTGCGGGTGTTGCCGAAGGCGGCCAGGGTGAGATCGGTGCGGATCTCCGGACCGTCGTCGAAGCTCAGCCGGAACGGCAGCAGGCGCAGTTTGGATAACTCGGCGACCATCGCGAGGTTGTAGCGCATCCGGCCGTGCGGCCACCGCATCCGGTTGGTCCGGTCGCTGACCAGGGAATCGAATCCGGCCGCCATCACAGTGCCGAACCACTTCGCCGTGCCGTCGCCGGTTTCGATCCGGCCGAGGTCGACGGTCTCGGTCCGGCCTGCGACGACGATATCGGCGGCGGCCTCGGGATCGCCTGTGGGCAGGCGGTATTCGCGGGCGTGGTCGTTTCCGGTGCCGGCAGGCACGATGCCGAGCGGGACGTCACCGCCGGCCAGGGCCTGCAGCGCGAGCGAGATCACCCCGTCGCCACCGACCACCACCAGCGCATCGGTGCCGCGGTCGAGCGCCTCGTCGGCCAGCCTGCGGGCGTGTGCCGGGTCGCTGCCGACGATCGCGCACACGTCGATACCGCGCTGCTGGAACCGGGTCACGGCGCGTTCGGCGGCATGGGGTGCGTTGCCGTGCCCGGAGCGCGGGTTGGTCAGCACCGTGATGCGCGAGATCGTCCTCACGGTCACGGAATCAGCTTGCCCGGATTGAGTATTCCGGCCGGATCGAGCGTGGCCTTGACCGCCCGCAGCACCTCGACGCCGAGGTCGCCGATCTCATCGCGCATCCACGGACGGTGGTCGGAGCCGACGGCGTGGTGGTGGGTGATGGTCCCACCGGTGCGCATCATCGCCTCGGACGCGGAGGTTTTGGCCTTGTGCCACTGCTCGATCGGGTTGCCCCGCTGGGCGGTGACCACCGTGAAGTACAGCGAGGCTCCGGTCGGATACACATGCGAAATGTGGCACATCACGAGTGCCGGGGTGAGCGATTCCGTCAGCGCCTCGGTGACCGCGGCCTTGAGTGCGGCCAGGTTGGACCAGTTGGTGGCGGTCTCCAGGGTCTCGCACAGGGCACCCGCCGCCAGCAGCGAATCGCGCAGATAGGGCGCGCCGAACCGGCCGTGCTCCCAGGCCCGGGCGGGCGCCTCGCCCAGCGAGGTGCCGCCGGCGCCCTCCAGCACGGCACGGGTCTCGGCGTGCCGGCTCTCGGTGTGGGCCGGGCTGCCCTCGAACACCGTGATGGCCAGGCAGCCGCCGGTGATGCTCTCGGTGCCGATGCTGTCGGTGGTGGCCAGATTCACGCCGGTCTCGGCCTCGTCCGACAGCCGGATCACGGTCGGGCCGGTACCGGCCTGGGTGACGGCGCGCAGGGCGGCGGCGCCGGTGGCGAAATCGGGGAACGACCAGGCCTCGTAGCGGGTCGACTCCGGGGCCCGGTGTACCCGCACGCGTACCCGGGTGATGACGCCGAAGACGCCTTCCGAGCCCACCATGAGTTGACGCAGATCGGGCCCGGCCGCCGACGCCGGGGCCCGGCCGAGGTCGAGCACTCCGGCCGGGGTGACGATCCGCAGACCGCGCACCATATCGTCGAAGCGGCCGTAGCCCGCCGAATCCTGTCCGGAGGAGCGGGTGGCGGCGAACCCGCCGATGGTCGCGAACTCGAAGCTCTGCGGAAAGTGGCCGAGCGAGAACCCGTGGGCGCCGAGAAGTTCCTCGGCCCGCGGGCCGGTGACCCCGGCGCCGAGTTCGGCTTCGCCGGAGACCTCGTCGAGGCCGTGCAGGGCGTCGAGCCGGCGCAGGTCCAGCGACACGACCGCGGCGAACTCGCCGCGCAGCGGGTCGAGCCCGCCGACGACGCTGGTGCCGCCGCCGAACGGGACCACCGCGATCCGGTGTTCGCCGCAGTGGGCCAGGACGGCGGCGATCTCGTCGTCATCGGCGGGCAGCAGCACGGCGTCCGGCGCATCTTGGACCCCGGAACTATTGCGCCGCAACAGATCCAGCGTGGATTTCCCGCCGGCGTGCAGCAGCCGGGTGGTGTCGTCGTCACGGCAGTGCCCTGCGCCCACGATCGCGGTCAGCGCGTCGCGGTCCCCGGTGGTCAAGGCCGAGGGGCGCAGTCGCACCTGCTCGGGGGTCGGCTCGGCGGTGGGGGCGGTGTCAATTCCGAGGGCCTGCGCGAGCAGGGATCGGATGCCGTCGCTCAGGGGCTTCGCCGCCCGCGGGTCTCCCCAGGCATTCCACTTCATCGGGGGCGTCAACGGTTCGGCCGGACTCATCATGCGTTACAGTATTACACATGATGTCAATCAGTAACGATGCATCGCTGAGTGATCGCATCCTGGACGCCGCGGCCAGCTGCGTGCTGGCATTCGGGGTGGACCGCGTCACGCTGGCCGAGATCGCGCGCCGCGCCGGGATCAGCCGCCCCACCGTGTACCGCCGCTTCCCGGACACCCGCTCGATCCTCGCCGCGCTGCTCACCGCGCGGATCGTCGGCATCCTCGACGAGGTGGCGAATACCGGGACCGACCGGGCGGCGCTGGTCGCCCGGATCGTCACGGTGGCGGGCCGATTGCGCCGGGACGAGGTGATCACGGCCGTCCTGCACAGCGCGCCCGACCTGGCGATGGTGTACATCGCCGAACGGCTGGGCACCAGTCAGCAGATCCTCATCGATGCGCTCGCCGGGGAGCTGAAACTGGCCCAGGAAGACGGCTCCGTGCGGCCCGGCGATTCGCGTCAGCTGGCCACCATGTGCCTGCTGATCACCCAGTCCGCCATCCAGTCCGGGCAGATGGTCGAGCCGATCCTCGATGCCGACGCGCTGGCCACCGAACTGGGTCACTCGTTGAACGGATACCTGCGCCCATGAGCACCGCACTCAACCGGACCCGTCGCGCCGCCGACCTGGCCGGCCTCGCCGACGCCGGACGCGTCGACGTCATCGTCATCGGCGGTGGAATCACCGGCGCGGGTATCGCGCTGGACGCCGCATCCCGCGGGCTGAGCGTGGTTCTGGTGGAGAAACACGATCTGGCCTTCGGAACCAGTCGCTGGAGTTCCAAGCTGGTGCACGGCGGGCTGCGCTACCTGGCCACCGGCAATATCGGGATAGCCCGGCGCAGCGCGATCGAACGCGGAATCCTGATGTCGCGCAACGCCCCCCATCTGGTCAAGGCCATGCCGCAGCTGGTGCCGCTGCTGCCGTCGATGAGCCGGGCCTCCCGCGGCGTGGTCCGGGCCGGCTTCCTGGCCGGGGACGCGTTGCGGAAGCTGGCGGGCGCCGACGCAGCCACTCTGCCCCGATCGGCCCGGGTCCACCCCGCCCGTGCGATCGAGTTGGCGCCGACCGTGCGCCGGGACGGACTCGACGGGGCACTGCTGGCCTACGACGGCCAACTGATCGACGATGCCCGGCTGGTCACCGCGGTGGCACGGACCGCCGCCGGCTACGGGGCCCGCATCCTCACCCGGGTGTCGGCGACCGCCGCGCAAGGGGATTCGGTGCGGTTGACCGATCAACTCACCGGTGAGTCGTTCGACGTCGCGGCCCGCGCGGTGATCAACGCGGCGGGGGTGTGGGCGGGGGAGGTGGACCCGTCGATCCGGCTGCGGCCCAGCCGCGGAACCCATCTGGTGTTCGACGCCGCCACCTTCGGCAATCCGACTGCGGCGCTGACCATTCCGATCCCCGGTGAGCTGAACCGGTTCGTCTTCGCGATGCCCGAACAGCTGGGCCGGGTCTATCTCGGCCTCACCGACGAGGACGCGCCGGGGCCGATCCCCGATGTGCCCCAGCCGACCCCGTCCGAGGTCACCTTCCTGCTCGACACCGTCAACACCGCACTCGCCACCGCGCTGACTACCGACGACGTCCGTGGCACGTACGCCGGGCTACGGCCGCTGATCGACGACGGCACCGGCAACACCGCCGATGTGTCGCGTGACCATGCGGTGGTCGAATCGGGCAGCGGTGTGCTCAGCGTGATCGGCGGCAAGCTCACCGAATACCGCTACATGGCAGAGGATGTGCTGGATCGCGCGGTGGCGCTGCGAGGGTTGACGGCGGGCACATGTCGCACCCGGAACCTGCCGCTGGTGGGTGCCGTCGGGAATCCCGGTGCGGGACTGCCTGCGTCGCTGGTGGCCAGGTACGGGGCCGAGGCGCCGGACGTGTTCGCGCGGGCCGGCTGTGACCGGCCCACCGCGCCGGTGTCCGACGGAATCGACGTCACGCGGGCCGAATTCGAGTATGCCGTCACCCATGAGGGAGCGCTGAGCGCCGAGGACATCCTCGACCGGCGCACCAGGATCGGGCTGGTGGCCGCCGACCGTGAGCGGGCCGCCGGCGTCGCGGCCGAGATCGTCGGCGCGCTCGATTAGGAGTTGGTCAGCACGGCGTCGCGCACCGGCGAGCCGGTGTGGCGCTGCCACAGGGCCTGCACCCCGACCAGCAACTCGGGCTCGAGATCGATGACGGTGATGCGCCCGCCCATCGCGGGGCCCGCCGGTGTGGTGACGAATGCGGCGGCACCGGTGGTCAGGGGAGCGGCGACGGTGGCCGAACCCTGTACCCGGCTCACCACGTAATCGGGCTCGAACCCGGCCCGTCGGCAGGCGCTCAGCAGGAAATCGCTGTAGTAGGAGCCGCCCGGCGGTGCCCACAGGGCCAGGCGCTCGTCGGCGAGGTCCCCGATGTCGACCACGCGGCGGGCCGCCATTCGATGGGTGGCGGGCACCGCCAAGCGCACCCGGTGATAGCCGACCACCGCGGTCGAGAGCAAGTTCGTCGGCACCACCCCTCGGCGCAGCCCGAGCTGCACCGTGCCGTCGAGCACGCCGTCGAGGAGCTGATCGGGGTACAGCTGCCGGAACGTGAAAGAGGTCTCGGTGAACGCCTCGATCGCGGGCTCCATGAGCTCGTACACCTCGGCCCCGCTCAGCGCGGGCGTGTGGCCGACGACGTAGTTCTCCTCGGCTCCGTTCGCCGCCCGCTCGACGCGGTGGGCCACCGTGCGTGCCGCGGCGAGCAACGTCCGTCCCTCGTCCAGCAGCAGTTCGCCAGCTCGGGTGAGCAGCACTCGCCGGCCCTCCCGGACGAAAAGGGTTGCCGCCATTTCCTTCTCCAGCTGCCGTACCGAGCTGCTCAGCGCCTGCTGGCTCAGATGCAGACCGGCCGCGGCAGTCGTGAAACCGCCCGCCTCGGCGACCGCGATGAAGTGCCGCAGGCGGCGCAGGTCGAGCATGTGGGCTGGCACCCGGTCAGCCTATCCACAAACAGTTTTTGTGGAAACATCGGAATTCTGCGTTTTTCTATTGTCGACATCGTGGCTAACGTCGAAGCCATGAGCAAACTCGAAGGTAAGTCGGCAATCGTCGCGGCGGGGGCCAAGAACCTCGGCGGCCTGATCAGCACCACGTTGGCCTCGAAGGGTGTCAACGTCGCGGTGCACTACAACAGTGCCGCCACCGAAGCCGAGGCGGACAAGACCGTCGCGCAGGTCGAGGGGTCCGGCGCGAAGGCCATCAAGGTGCAGGGCGACCTGACGGTGCCCGCCAATGTCGAGAAGCTGTTCGACGCGGCGATCGAGGCGTTCGGCGGCGTCGACATCGCGGTCAACACCGTCGGCAAGGTGCTGCGCAAGCCGTTCACCGAAACCACTGAGGCCGAATATGATTCGATGTTCGACATCAACGCCAAGGCGGCGTATTTCTTCCTGCAGCAGGCCGGAAAGCGGCTCAACGACAACGGATCCGTGGTCACCATCGTGACGGCGCTGCTGGCCGCCTACACCGACGGCTACTCGACGTATGCGGGGTCCAAGAGCCCCGTCGAGCATTTCACCAGGGCGGCGTCCAAAGAGTTCGGGCAGCGCGGAATCAATGTGAACAACGTGGCCCCGGGGCCGATGGACACCCCGTTCTTCTACCCGCAGGAAACTCCCGAGCGGGTGGAGTTCCACAAGTCGCAGGCCATGGGCAACCGGCTGACCGAGATCACCGACATCGCCCCACTGGTGGTTTTCCTGACCGGCGAAGGACACTGGATCAACGGCCAGACCATCTTCGCCAACGGCGGTTACACCACGCGTTAACCCGCCGAGCAGACACAAACCTGCCCCTTTTCACGTGAAAAGGGGCAGGTTTATGTCTGCTGGCGCTGGGGTGGGGGCTGACACTTAAGCAAGGGTGCAAGGTCCGCGTAGCCGGACACTATTGGTTCGCGCCCGTCCGTTCAGCAGACTCGCTGCCATGACGGCGCGATGTCGGGTGGCGACTCTGGCTGTTTTGGCTCGCACGTCCACCGAAAGACAACCCCCGCTCTCATGGCAGACCCATTTCACCGGCGCCAGTTCCTGGCCCTGGGCGCCGCGCTGGCCGGCACCGGGATGCTGGCCGCCTGCGCGCCGCGGTCACCCGGTGGCAGGCCCGAGGCCGGTGGCAGCGCGGTTGCCCGGGCAGGTGGGGAGATCACCTACCTCAACGAAAAACTGATCGACGGTTACCAACAGCAACTCACCGGGTCGTGGCATGTGGCCCAGGTCTGGAACCAGGTGGTCGAGCGGCTCTTCTACTACGACGCATCCGGTGCGTTCACACCGCACCTGGCCACCGGATTCACCCAGAACGACGCCCGCACGGTATTTCGTCTCACGATCCGTGACGGTGTGACCTTCTCCAACGGCGAGCAATTGGACGCCGCAGCGGTCGCCGCCAACCTCAACCTCCTCGGCAAGGGCGACGAGGCACGCGGAATCGTGCGGGCGTCGTACTTCCCCAACGAATTCGGTGAGGCCGTCGCGGTCGGCGACCAGGAAGTCGAGATCCGGCTCACCGACCCGTTCGGCGATTTCATCCAGAAGCTCGGAGCCTGGACGACGGTGGGCATCCTCGCGCCGGAGACGATCAATGCTAGCCTGCAAGACCAGTCGGACCTCGACAAGGTCTACGGCACCGGGCCATTCGTGGTGGATTCGTGGATACCCAACAAGGAAGTCGTGCTGACCCGGCGTGCCGACTATGCCTGGCCGCGGGCCGACACCAAGCACCGCGGCGCCACCTTCCTCGACCGGATCACGGTCCAGCAGATCAAGGAACCCTCGCTGCGGGTCGGTGCCCTGGAGTCGGGGCAGGTCGACATCGTTCACTACGTGCAGCCGACCGAGGAGCCGCGCGTCGACGAATCCGGCTTCCAACTGATCGCGCCCACCTTCTTCGGCAGCGTGTGGGGACTGCAACTGCGGTTGACCGCACCGCATCTCGACGACATCCGGGTCCGGCGGGCACTCACACACGGCATCGACCGGCAGGAGATCCTGCAGACGAACTACCCGGGCGGCGAGTGGACCGAGGCCAAGTCGATATTCAACGACATCGTGCCCGGGACGCTGGACCTGCGCGATCGCTTCGGCTATGACCCGGACCTGGCGAACCGCCTGCTCGACGAGGCCGGCTGGACCGCGCGCGACGACGACGGCTACCGGACGCGCAACGGTGAACAGCTCAACCTGTTCATCTACCCATCGGTGTTCATCACCACCGCGAAGTCGGATCTGCAGCTGCTCGCGCAACAATGGAGGAAGATCGGCGTCAAGCTCGACATCAAGGGCGTCGACTTCACCACCTACAACACCGTCACGGCCGCACCCGATGTTCCGCTGTACGAGAACCATTGGCTCGCCGGCAGCCAGAGTGAGGCGTGGCGGTGGTGGCACAGCTCGCAGGCCAACCAATTCAAGGCGCCGGGCCCCGAACTCGACGGGCTGCTCACCGACCTCGCCCAGGCCAAGACCGACGACGCGCGGATCGCGGCGTCGAAGAGAGTCCAGGAGTACGTGATCGACAACGCCTATTACATCCCCATCCACGAGTTCCGGCAGACCTGGGGTGCGCATCCCAGGCTGCAGGGCCTGCAGGTGGACGGGCTGGGACTGATCAGTTTCTACGACGCCTGGATCGACACGTAATCGTATGTCGCCCAACGCAAAGTACGTGCTGTCCCGAATCGGTCAGGCCGCCGTGGCCGCCTTCGGTGTGTACCTGGTGGTGTTCGTCATCGTCACGGTCCTGCCGGGCGACCCCGTCTCCAGCCACCTGCGCAACCCCGAGTTCAACTACTCGGAGGACGAGATCGCGCGGCTGCTCGCGTATTACCAGCTGGACCGGCCGTTGTGGGAGCAGCTCGGCGTCGCGTTGGCCCGCCTCGCCCACGGCGATTTCGGGTTGTCGCTCAGCGCGAACCGGCCGGTGACGGCCGTGCTGTGGGACGGCATCCCGTCGACGCTGCAACTGGCCGGAGCCGCGTTCGTCATCGCGACCGTGTTGGCGTTCGGTATCGCGTTTGCCGCGTCCTACCTTCCCGAGCGGTTCGGTGGCGGCCTGTTCCGGGCGTTCCCGTCGCTCTTCCTGTCGATGCCGAACTTCTTCATCGGGCTGATCATCATCGACGTGTTCTCGTTTCAGCTCGGTCTGTTCCGGATCAACGACTTCCAGAGTCTCAACGCCTTGCTCTATCCCGCTGTGACGCTGGCCATCCCGGCGTCCGCCCCGATCGCGCAGGTCTTCATCACGGCACTGGACGGAGCCCGCGCCGAGCAGTACGCCACCGTGGCGATATCCAAGGGCATCACCAAGTTTCACCTGCTGACCCGGCACCTGTTGCCGAACGCCGCGCTGCCGACGCTCACCATCGCGGCGATCATCGTCGGCGATCTGCTCGGCGGATCGATCATCACCGAGGCCATCTTCGGCCGCACCGGAGTCGGCAGCATCATCGAACTCGCCGCGACCGAACAGGATGTGCCGGTGCTGCAGGCCGCCGTCACGCTCGCCGCGGTGTTGTTCCTGCTGATCAACCTGGCAGTGGACCTCGTCTACCCCGTGCTCGATCCACGTCTGAGAAAGGAGCCGGTCCAGTGGTGACGCTCGCAGTCCTGCCGCGGTTGACCCTGCGGCTACCGGCTGCCAAGGTCGGCCACGTCTATACGGCGGTGGCCCTCATCGTCGTCCTGACCATTCTGGCGTGGGCGGTGGTGCCCGGTCTGTTCACCGGCCACGACCCCTACGTCGGCACACCGCCGGACAACTTCCAACCGCCATCGGTCCGCCATGTCTTCGGCACCGACCAGTTCGGCCGTGACATCTTCGCGCGGGTGGTGTTCGGCACCCGGCCCGCGGTGCTCACGGCATTGCTCGCGGTGACGATCGGTCTGGTGTGCGGCGGGCTGCTCGGACTGGTCGCGGGGTTCTTCGGCCGTACCACCGATGCCGTCCTCGGCCGGGCGATCGACATGTTGCTGGCCATCCCCGGCTTCCTGCTCGCGGTCATCGTCGTCGTCTCCCTGGGCTTCGCCTCTGTCAATGCCGCCATCGCAGTGGGGATCTCGTCGGTCGCCGTGTTCGGCCGGCTGATCCGCTCCGAAGTGCTCCGGGTCAAGAGCCTGCCGTTCGTCGAGTCGTCATACCTGATCGGCAGCAACAAGTTCACCGTGCTGTTCAGGCACGTGCTGCCCAATGCGTACCGCTCGGTGCTGGCTCTGGCCGTCCTGCAGTTCGGCCTCGCGATCATCAGCATCTCCGCGCTGGCATTCCTCGGGTACGGCAACCCGCCACCGAGCCCGGACTGGGGACTGCTGGTCGCCGAGGGCAAGGACTTCATGTACCGCTACCCGTGGCTGGTCTATGCGCCGGGACTCGTGATGATCGCGTCGGTGGTATCGCTCAACCAGCTCAGCAAGTCGATCGGCAGGGGGAACTGATATGACGATCTCGGCGGTGGCACCGCGCCAACGCGAACAGCCCACGGTCATGGATCGTCTGCTCGACGTGCGTGATCTCACCGTGGCCTACGGTGGCCGTCTCGGCGCACCGACCGTCAGCGGGGTCTCGTTCGAGGTCCAGGCGGGCGAGACGGTGGCGATCGTCGGGGAGTCCGGATCGGGAAAGTCGACCGTCGTCAACGCGATCCTGAGGCTGCTCGATCCGAGGGTCGCGGTGAGCGGCAGGGTCGAGTTCGACCGGCGCGACATCCTCGCGCTCCGCGAACGCGGATTCCGGCCGCTGCGCGGGCGCCGGATCGGGTTCGTGCCACAGGATCCCACCGCGTCGCTCAACCCGGTGCGTCGGATCGACGGTCAGATCTTCGAGGCATACCGCGCCTCGGGACTGCCCGAATACGCCGATTCGGACCGGTATTTCGAGCACGCGCACCGGCTGCTGGAATCCGTCGGCATCGTCAGTCCCGAACGCGCCCTGCGCGCCTACCCGCACCAACTCTCCGGCGGCCAGTTGCAGCGGGTCCTGATCGGCATCGCGATCGCGCAACGGCCCCGGCTCGTCGTCGCCGACGAACCGACCTCCGCGTTGGACGTGACCATCCAGAAGCGGATCCTTGACCTGATCGACCGCCTCAAGGCCGACAGTGGGCTGTCGGTCCTGCTGGTCACCCACGATCTCTCGCTGGCTGCCGAGCGGGCCGACAAGGTGATCGTGCTCAACGCCGGCAAGGTCGAGGAGTACGGCACGTCCGCCGAGGCGCTGCAGAATCCGCGGTCGGCATACGCGCGGGCGCTCATCGGTGACGTGCCGAGCCTCAACCTGGACCGGTTCGTCGGCGCCGCGCGGCACCGCCCTGAGCCGGCGGCAGACCAGTTCGCCCTTCGAGTCATGAATGTGCACAAGCACTTCGGCCATGGTGCGCACCGGATCGAGGCTCTCAAAGGCGTTTCGGTCGACCTCCCCGCGGGCCGTACCCACGCGCTGGTGGGGGAGTCCGGATCCGGCAAGTCCACCCTGGCGCGCATCATCATGCGCCTCGAAGAACCCGACAAGGGGCAGGTTCTCGTCGCGGGACAGGACGTCTCGCACCTGCGCCGCGCACAGCTGCGCGATGCGCATCGCAACCTACAGCTTGTCTACCAGAACCCGTACACGTCACTCGATCCCACCTTCTCGGTGGACCGGTTGGTGGGCGAGCCGTTGCTGCGGTACCGGCTGGGGACCCGCGCGCAACGCAAACGTCGGGTCGGGGAGGTACTCGACCTGGTCAGGTTGGGGGAAACGCTGCGGCATCGACCGATTGGTGAACTGTCCGGCGGGCAGCGGCAGCGCGTGGCGATCGCCCGGGCCCTCAGCATCAGTCCCAAGGTGCTGGTCCTCGACGAGCCGACCTCGGCGCTGGACGTCACGGTCCAGGCGCAGATCCTGGAGGTTCTCGTCGACCTGCAGGTTGCGCTGGGCCTGAGTTATCTGTTCATCTCCCACGACCTCAGTGTGGTCCGCCAGTTCGCTGATACCGTGACCGTTCTGCAGCACGGCGAGGTCAAGGAGGTCGGACGTGCCGACGAGGTATTCGCGCACCCTCGCGACGACTACACCCGCACACTGGTGAATTCGATCCCGGGAGCGGCGCGATGAGCCGATACCTGCGGTTCATGGTCAACCTGATCCCCGGGCCGCTGCAGACCGCGGACGGGCGGCACCCGTTCGTCGACATCGACGACTTCGTCGCCTCGGCCCGACTCGCCGAGCAGGCCAGGGTCGATGCGGTGTTCTTCGCCGATTCGCAGGGCCTTGGGCCGAAAGGGCTGGGCTTCGCATACCTGGATCCGCTGATCGTGCTGCCCGCGCTGGCGCGGGAGACCGAGCACGTGGGGTTGGTCGCCACCGCATCGACCACATACGGCCCGCCCTACACGTTGGCACGGGCGATCCTGTCCCTCGACCACATCTCACACGGCCGGGCCGGGTGGAACATCATCACCACGATGGAGCCGTCCGTCGCCCGGAATTTCGGGCTCGACGCACCGCCGACCCGTGCCGAGCGCTATCGCCGCGCCACGGAGTTCGCCGAGGTCGTCGAAAAGCTCTGGGCCTCTTGGCGGGACGACGTGACCGAGACGTGGGACCTGGACCGGCTCGCCCGCGCGCCGATCGACCATCACGGCGAGTTCTTCTCGGTCGCCGGGCCACTGCAGGTCCCGCGCTCGCCGCAGGGCAAGCCGCTGATCCTGCAGGCCGGTGGATCGTCGGACGGCATCGACGTCGCCGCCCGCTTCGCCGATGCGGTGTTCTCGGCCGGGCTCACCGAGGACGCCTCCCGCGACTACCGGGAGCGGCTCACCAAGGAAGCGCGGAACCGGCGGGGCGACTCGGCGCAGGTGTCGGTGCTGCCCGGGGTCTATTTCACCGTCGGCAGCACCGACGCGGAGGTGCGACGGCTGATCGAGGAAGCCGAACGTGGTCTCGACGGCAGCGAGGCGTTCGCGCGTTTCGCGGGCCGCTACGACCTCGACCCCGACTCCCTGGACCTCGACGGGCCGGTCCCGCCGGAGGTCGGGATCACCGACACCACCCGCTCGATCGGTTTCGCGCAGGGCGCCGCCGCGTTGGCCACCGCCGACCCCGCCCTGACCCTGCGCCGGTTCATCGTCCAGGGTGGAGGCGGGCACCGGCGGATCTTCGGCACTCCCGAACTCATCGCCGAGGACCTCGTCGGCTGGGCCGACCGCGGTGCTGCCGACGGGTACACGGTGTTCGTGGAATCACTGCCCCAGTTCGCCGAGCACATCGTGCCGGAGCTGTGGAAACGTGGCGTGCACCGCCGCGAGTACGACGGTTCGACACTGCGGGCCAACTTCGCCCAGCACTCGGGCTGACTTAACCCGCCGAGCAGACACAAACCTGCCCCTTTTCACGTGAAAAGGGGCAGGTTTGTGTCTGCTGGCGCTGGGGTGCGTGTGCCAACATGGTGGCGTGAGGTTCGCCGATGTCAGCCAGGGATCGCAGGGGGCGGGATAGTTGATCAACCCCGCGCTCGCCGACGCCATCGGCCACGATGGAGACGAGGCACCGCTCAGTGAGCAGGTCGCCGCGGCCATCCACCGCAAGATCTTGAAGGGCGAGGTGCCGGTCGGCAGCTGGCTCCGGCACGACTCCCTGGCCACCGAGTTCGGGATCAGTCGCACGCCGGTGCGCGAAGCCCTCCGGGTGCTCAACGCGCAGGGGATCGTGACCATTGTCCCCAACCGGGGTGCGCGGGTGAACGGGCATTCCAGTCACGATGTGGTGGAGATCGGCGTGGTGCGGGCCGAGCTCGAGGGGCTCGCCGCCGAATTGGCCGCCGAGCGCATCGACGACGATCAGATCGTCCGGCTCGACGTTGCGCTGCAGTCCTTTCGGGAGATCGCCGGCGCGCCCTCGATCAGCGACGATCTGGCCGAGAAGTGGGCGCAGACCAACGACCTCTTCCACGCCGTGATCCTCGAGGCGGCCGGGAACAAGCATCTGACCACCAGCATCAAAGAACTGCGCAGGAAGCTGCCACACAATCTCTCCTACGGTGGCTACAAGGGGAACAGCCGTCTGCTGAACAAGAACTTCGAGGAGCACGTGGCGATCGCAGAGGCGATCAAGGCGCAGGATGGCGCGACCGCACGCCGTCTGATGACGGCACACATCCGCTCTTCCAACGAGACAACGGCTCGTTGGGTGGAAAGCAACGCCGCGGACCTGTCGGCGACCTGACCCGTCGACCCGTCGGTGTCAACTGCTGCTGAGCCGGCCCCCGTCGACGACGATATCGTGACCGTGCACGTGTGTCGCGAGGTCGGAGATCAGATAGGCGATCGCGCCGACGTGCTCATGGGGTTGCGCGAACCGGCCGTCCGGAATTTTCTGAATGGTCTTCTCCACCCAGCCTTCTCGTTCGAACAACGAGTCGTTGATCGGCGAGATCGTGGTCCCCGGCGAGATGGAGTTGACCCGGATCCCCTGCGGGGCGAGTTCGGCGGTGAGCGCCCGCATCAGGCCGAGGACGGCGTGCTTGGAGACGTCATAGCCGACGGCACCGGCGGCTCCGCGGTACGCCGAGGTGGACGATCCGCAGAACACCACCTGACCGTGTGTTTCTCGAAGGTGCGGGACGGCCGCCTGGGTCAGGAAGAAGGGCGCGTACACATTGACCCCGGTCTGGAATTCGAGGTCTTCGCGGGTGACGTCCAGCATGGAGCCCCAGCGGGACACGCCGGCGATGTGGACGACGGTGCTGAGCTCTCCGAATGCCTCGAGTGCGGTCGAGACGACGCGCTGCGGACTCGCCGGGTCGAGCAGGTCGACCACGAGGGTCCGCATCCCCGCGGCCGCCGATTCCGCGGTGGCGCGCAGGCCGCTTTCATCGCGATCGATGCCGAGGACGCGGGCGCCCGCCGCACTCAGGCCACGGGCCGCGGCCGCACCGATCCCGCTGCCCGCACCGGTGACGACGATGGTTCGCCGATCGAGCCCCGGCATGGTCCAGCCAAGTGGCTCAGGCTGTTCCGGGTTCATCATCTCGGGCTTGTACTCACCTGGGGTCATGATGCTCTCTTTCCTGGAATCCGATATCTCTTGTGCCCCGCGGCCCGCGGTCAATAGCCGAGTCCCCGGCTCAGTGGGGCGAACGTATCGCGATACGGCAGTGTCGGCGGTCGTACCGCAGCGCTCGAGATCACTCCCTGTCTACGCCAGTGCTCCTTGCGTATTCCGATGCTGGTGCGTTGTTGGATCTCGAAGTTGACGAGTGATCCGATCGACCCGAGCAGGCCGCGCGCCGCGTCGAGTTCCCGGCGACTCCACAAATGGCTTGCCTCAGAGATGATCTCGGGTCGGGTGATGCCGATCGCGACGGCGGTCGCCCCGCTCGCGAGGTCCTCGATGAGCCCTGCGCCGCCCAGACCCGACATCAGTGTCAACTCCGGCGCCGCGTCCTTGAGTTGGCGGATGCGGTGAAACGTCGGCTGCGATTCGCACTTGATGAGCGTCACCCCGGTGGCGGCCGCAACCTCCAGCAGGGCATCGGTTTCGATTCGCACACCCGACGATGCGGGATAGTCCTGCAGTGCGACCTGGAGCCCGGATGCGTCCTGTACCTCACGTACGTGGTGTATCACCTCCTTGGCGTCGGCCGACCGGACGGGGAGCATCAGGGCGGCGAGGTCGTCGCCGTACTCGACGCCGAAAGCGCTGGCTGCCTTGCGGATCCACTCGGGGTCGGTCGTCATCACGCCGGCGATCAGCGGGACACCGGCGGCCAGCGCGCATTCGATGCAACCGAGTTGCTCGGCCAGGCTGAGGGAACCCGGTTCCGCGATCACCCCCAGCGCGACCAACCCACCACACCCGCGATCGACCAGGGTTCGGGCGTATCCGCGCATGGACGGTTTGTCGAGCTCGAGGTCGTCGGTGAACGGTGTGGCGAGCATTCCCCAGGTGGCGGGCGGATCCGCCATCAGCGCCCCACCGCGTAGTTCTGGGCACCGCGAGGGTTGGCGGCGGCGGTGATCAAACCGGTCGACCGGTCCAGGGTGACACTGGTCAGGCGGCCCAACGACCAGTCGGCGGTTTCCCGGACCACGTGGCCCGCGCTGCGCAGCCGCTCCACGATGGACGCGTCCAGGCGTCCCTCGACCACAAGGCCCGCAGGTTCCCACGTGCGCGGCCAGAAGCTCGACGGGTAGCTGGTCGTGTGGAACATGGGGGATTCGATGGCCTCCTGTGGCGAGTGACCGAAGATCAGGGTGCGCAACAGGTACAGCAGTTGCCACTGGTCCTGCTGATCACCGCCAGGGGTGCCCATGACGGTGGTCTGCTCACCCGTGGTCACCAGCGTCGGGCTGAGCGTGGTGCGCGGTCGACGGCCGGGACGGAGTGCCGACGGGCTGGCCGGATCGAGGTGGCACATCTGCAGGCGCGTGCCGAGGGCGAACCCGAGTTCGGGGATGGTCGGTGAGGACTGCAGCCAGCCGCCGGACGGCGTGACCGAGACGGCATTGCCGTATTGGTCGATGACATCGATATGGCAGGTGTCGCCACGCACCGCTCCGGTGAGCGTGACGGTGGGCTCACCCGCGGCCCCGGTGTGTTCGGCCGACGCCGTGCGCAGGACCGGATGGAACGGCTCGGGCAGCCGGTCGCCGCGGCCCGGCCGAAACCGGGCGGAGGCCGACTCGTCGATCAGCGCCCGCCGGGTCGCGGCGTATGAGTTCGACAGCAACTCCGCCAGCGCGGCGGACGCAAGACCGTCGCCGAAGTACGCTTCGCGGTCGGCCAGCGCGAGTTTCAGTGTCTCGACGACGTTGTGAATACCGATGGGGGAGGCCAGGTCCAATTGGTCGTCGTCGAAGCCCGCCAAGATCGTGAGGCATTGCAGCAGAAGCGGACCCTGCCCCCAGGCACCGCCCTTGTAGATGCGTGACCCGCGGAAGTCGACGACGACCGGAGCCTCCCAGCCGGCCCGAAAAGTGGTGAGATCGTTGCGTTCGATGACGCCGCGATGAATCGTGCCGGTGGAGTGCAGGTGCGGTGTCGAGCAGCAGAATTCTTCGATTGCCTGTGCGACAAAGCCATTCGCCCACACGGTGCGAGCATGGTCGATGATCGCGACCCGGCTCGCGTCGGGCCCGGCGCCGGTTCGGGCTTCTCGGCACAGCCGGCGCAATGTCGCGGCATAGGTGTGGTTGCCGACCACTGTGCCCGCGGGCGGTGCCTCGCCGTCGCGCAACCACTGCGTGGCCGATGTCGGCCAGTGCCGGTCGAAGAGGTCGCGGACACCGGCGATGGCGGCCGCGGCGTGGGGGTGCAGGGGTTGGCCGACCGTGGCGTAGTGAATGGCGTAGCCGAGAACCTCGTCGAGCTCCCAGGTTCCGTGATCACGCAGCAGTAGCAGCCAGGCATCGACCGCGCCAGGGATGGCGGCGGCCAGCGCACCGGAGCCCGGAACGGCGTCGAGGCCTTCTGCGGCGAAATGCCCGATGGTGGCCTTGGCGGGGGCCGGCCCCTGTCCGCACAGGACCATGGGACTGGAACCGGCCGGGGCGACGATGCCGACAAGGTCGCCGCCGGGGCCGTTGAGATGAGGTTCCACGATGTGCAGGACGAAACCGGCGGCCGTGGCGGCGTCGAAGGCATTGCCCCCGCGTTCCAGTACGGCCTGCGCGACGCCGGCCGCCACCCAGTGGGTACATGCACTTGCCCCGAACGAGCCGACCACATTCGGACGGGCGAGGAAGGGTTGAGTCAAAGGGTGGCCTTTCGACGTGGTGAGCGGCGACCGCTGAATATCCGGTGGAGATAAATTGGATGCTATATTGACAATCTAGCATCCGACTTGGAGGGTGTTAGTCACCCGCGCCATCGACAACTTCCTCGGTACCCGCCAGTCCGGAAGGTTCACAGCATGCAAACGCAGCCCATCGCCGATGCCCAGCCCACAGCGCGGGGCGGTGACAGTCAGTTGCGCAAAGTGGCGGTCGCGAGCCTGGTCGGCACGACGATCGAGTGGTACGACTACTTTCTGTTCGGCACCGCCTCGGCGCTGGTCTTCGGCAAGGTCTTCTTCCCCGCGTTGTCGCCGACGGCGGGCGCGCTGGCGTCCTTCGCGATCCTCGCCGTGGCTTTCGTGGTCAGGCCGATCGGCGCCGTCATCTTCGGCCACTTCGGCGACCGGGTCGGCCGGAAGAAGCTGTTGGTGGTCAGTCTGCTGATCACCGGTGGCAGTACGTTTCTGATCGGGCTGGTGCCGACCCCGGCCGCCATCGGCTCGTGGGCTCCGGTACTGCTCGTCCTGCTCAGGGTGGCCCAGGGGCTCGGGGTCTCGGGGGAGTGGGGTGGTGCCGTGCTGATCGCCGTCGAGCACGCGCCGGCGCGAAAGCGGGGTCTCTTCGGCAGTTTTCCGCAGACCGGTTTGGCGCTGGGGTTGCTCCTGGCGACCGGGGCCTTCGCACTCATCGAGCTGCTGCCCGAAGAAGCCCTGCTGGCGTGGGGCTGGCGCGTGCCCTTCCTCGCCAGTGCCCTGCTGCTGGTCGTGGCGCTCTATGTCCGGTTGCAGATCAGCGAGACGCCGGCGTTCGTCGCGGCGCATGAGAAGATGAAAGAGACTGAGGCCGAGCGTATCCCGATCGTGGACCTGCTCAGGAACCATTGGCGCCAGCTTGTCCAGGCGATCTCGCTGCGGCTGGCCGGAGACGTGCAGGGCTATATGGTGACCGCGTTCTCGGTCTCCTACATCGTCAACCAACTGGGCAGCGACGGATCGCGCGCCACGGCGGCGGTGACCGTCGCGGCCCTGACGTCGGTCGTAGCTGTGCCCGTCGCCGGATACCTGTCGGATCGGGTCAGCCGAAAGCGGACCTATCTCGCGGGCACGATCCTGGGAATCGTGTTCGCGTTTCCGTTCTTCTGGCTGATCGACACCAACCGCTTCGCCGCGATCGTGCTGGCGGTCGTCGTGATGTACACCTTCGCCGGAATGGTTCCCTACGCCGTGCAGGGAACCATCTACGCCGAGATGTTCCCGACCCGGGTCCGCTACAGCGGCACGTCGCTGAGCTATCACTGCGCCGGAATCCTCGGTGGCGGCATCGCCCCGATGATCGCCACGGCGCTGGTGGCCTGGTCGGGTGGCAGCTCATGGCCCATCTCGGTGTACATGGTGGCGATGGGGTTGATCACCCTGGTCGCCACGCTCATGCTGAAAGACCGCGGCCAGGCCGCGCTGGAGCCCACGGTCCAGCCGCCGGACCGGTCTCGCTGACCGCCACACAGGAGTTCATCGGTGAAACAACTGACATTCGGCCGCAACAACGGCCTGCGTATCTCCGAATTATGCCTGGGCACCGGGACATTCGGATCGAGGACGCGCCAAGGGGCCACCCTCGAGGAGGCGCGTCGCATCGTCGACCGCTACGCCGGATCCGGTGGAACCTTCATCGATACGGCGAGCAATTATCAGGACGGAGACTCCGAAGAGTTCGTCGGGAAGCTTCTCGGGGCACAACGCGAGCAGTTCGTCCTGGCCAGCAAGTACAGTCGCGGATCTGGACGGCCGGAGGATCGTCTGCTCGCGGGCAACAGCCGACGCAGCATGGCTCGATCGGTTGAACGCTCGTTGCGGCGCCTGAAAACCGACTACCTGGACGTGTATTGGGCGCACTACGACGATCGCGTGACACCCATCGACGAAATCGTCTTGGGCTTCGACAATCTGGTCAGGTCGGGCAAGATCCTCTACGGTGGCCTCTCCAATTTCCCGGCCTGGCGGGTTGCCCGCGGACAAACCCTCGCCGAGCTGCGTGGATTCGCACCGATAGTGGGGATCCAGGTCGAGCACAGCCTGGTGGAGCGCACCGCGGAGCGTGAATTGTTGCCGATGGCAGAGGCATTCGGGCTGGGCGCGGCGCTGTACTCACCGCTCGGCGGCGGATACCTGACCGGCAAGTACCGGACGGGTGGGTCCGGGCGCGGCGTTCTCGTCTATGCCGACGACGCCGAACGCCGCACCGGGACCCTGGACACGGTCCTTGAGATCGCGGCCGGGCTGGGCGTGTCACCGGGGCAGCTGGCGATCGCCTGGCAGCGGCAGATGAACCGGCGCTCGGCGTCGACCCTGGTGACCATCGCCGGCCCTCGAACGGCCGACCAGCTCGATGACTATCTGCGAGCCATAGAGTTGGATCTGTCGGCCGAGATCGTCGAGCGCCTCGACGAGGCCAGCGCGATAACCCTCGGCGCGCCGTTCGACAGCATCGGCGGGCCGACCGATGTCGGTGACGACCCTGAGCGCCTCGACGACCGCGCTGTACCCGTCAACTGAAATTCCAGTGTGAGGAGAGAAGATGGCTGACAATCCGGCGAATGGGACCGCGGGCGAGTACCCGACCGACCCTGGCGACGAACTCGTCTTCGAGAATGATCGAATTCGGGTGTGGGCCATGAACCTCGGTCCCGGCGAGGCGATCTTCTACCACTCGCATCAGCACGATCACCTGATCCTGTGGCCGACGGCGGGCCGGGCCCGATCCCAGGACATCGATGACGAGGAAGACTGGATGCACGTCCAGAACGCCGAGAAGAACTTCGCGTTCTTCAAAACCGTCGGCCACACAAAAGGATTGAAGACACACAGGCTGAAGAACCTGGAGGACTATCCGGTGACGCACTACATCATCGAGCTCATCGGTGAGCGTTCGCCCAGCGCGGTCGAGTTGCCGGCCGAAACGAACGGCAAGGGGGAGTTGTCGCGCGAGCACATCGTCCGGGTGCCGCGGGCCACCCATCCACATACCTGACCGATGTAGGCCGAGCAGACGTAAAACTGCCTCTTTCCACGTGGAAAGGGGCAGTTTTACGTCTGCTCGCGAGGGAAAAGTGCGCCGGCTGAGAGCCTACAGCGGGATGTTCTTGTGGCGGCCGCGGCGGTGCGGGGCCTCGGCCAGCGCCTGCGTCAGCTTGCTGCGGGTGTGTGACGGATCGATCTTCTCGTCGACCACACCGATCTCGATCGCCGAATCCACACCGCCGGCAATCCGTTCGTGCTCGATCGCCAGCTCCTCGTGCAGCGCGTCGCGCTCCGCGGGATCGGAAACGGCGGCCAGCTTCTTCTTGTGCAGGATGCCGACGGCGGCCTTGGCGCCCATCACCGCGACCTCGGCGTCCGGCCAGGCGAACACCTTGGTGGCGTTCAGCGACCGCGAGTTCATCGCGATGTAGGCCCCGCCGTAGATCTTGCGGGTCACCAGCGTGACGCGGGGGACCGTCGACTCGCCGAAGGCGTGCAGCAGTTTGGCGCCGCGGCGCACCACCCCGCCCCATTCCTGGTCTACCCCGGGCAGGTAGCCGGGCACGTCGACCACGACGACCAACGGGATGCCGAACGCATCGCACAGCCGCACGAAACGTGCCGACTTCTCGGCACTCTCGGAGTTCAGGCAGCCGCCCAGGCGCAGCGGGTTGTTGGCGATCACCCCGACGGTGCGGCCGGCCAGCCGGCCGAGGCCCACCACGATCGACGGGGCCCACTTGCCCTGGAACTCCTCGAACGGCACCCCGTCATCGAGCAGTGCGGTCAGCAGCGGGTGCACATCGTAGGCGCGGCGGGCCGACTGCGGCAGCAGCGCGTGCAGGTCGGTATCGCCGGCCTCGGCCTTGCTGCGGTCGAAATGGCCCTGCTGGCAGAACAATCCGACCAGGCGACGGCCGCGCTCATAGGCGTCGAGCTCATCGTCGGCGACGATGTGGCACACCCCGGACTTCTTGTGGTGGGCGTCGGGCCCGCCGAGCGAGACCATGTCGACGTCCTCGCCGGTGACACTGCGCACCACGTCCGGGCCGGTGACGAAGACCTTGCTGTCCGGGGCCATCACGATGACGTCGGTGAGGGCGGGCCCGTAGGCGGCGCCGCCCGCGGCGAAACCGACGACCACTGAGATCTGCGGGATGTACCCCGATGCCCGGATCATCGCCTCGAAGACCAGGCCCACCGCGTGCAGGGCCTTGACCCCCTCGGCCAGGCGCGCGCCCCCGGAGTGCCAGATGCCCACGATCGGGCTCTGCTCCTCGATCGCGGTGTCGTAGGCGTTGACGATGTGGGCGCAGCCCTCGATGCCCATGGCGCCGCCCATCACGGTGCCGTCGGTGCAGAAGGCGACCGTGCGGACACCGTTGACGGTGCCGGCCGCGGCCAGCACACCGGAACGGTCCCGCTCGTGCAGCAGCTCGACGCTGCCGTCATCGAAGAACGTGCTCAGGCGCAACAGCGGATCGCGCGGATCGAGTGATTCGGCAGCCGCCTCGGGGGCCATGATCGTCATACAAACCTCCTGTAGCTGTCGGATGCCGGCTTGCGCCTACGGGAACGCGGGTGTCAGTACTTCCCGAAGGCGAGCGCGACGTTGTGCCCACCGAATCCGAACGAGTTGTTGATCGCAAACTTGAAATCGCCTTGCCGCGGCTCACCGGCGACCACGTCCAGATCGATCTCCGGATCGAGATTGCGCAGGTTGAGCGTCGGCGGGATGATGCCGTCCCGCAACGCCAGGACCGTCAGGATGGACTCGACCGCGCCGACCGCGCCGACCGAGTGGCCCAGGGCCGACTTCGGCGCGTAGACCGCGGGCCGGTGCCCGCCCATCGCATTGTTGATCGCCATACCCTCGGCCACATCGCCGACGCTGGTGCCGGTGGCGTGCGCGTTGACGTGGTCGATGTCGGTGGGCGCCAGACCAGCCAGCTGGATGGCCCGCGTCATGGCGTAGCCGGCCTGCTCGCCGTTGGGATCCGGCGCCACGATGTGGTAGCCGTCCGAGGTCACGCTGGCACCCATGATGCGGGCCAGGATGTTGGCGCCGCGGGCCTTGGCGTGCTCCTCGGTCTCGATCACCATGAGGGCACCGCCCTCGCCGAACACGAACCCGTTGCGGTCCTTGTCGAAGGGCCTGCAGGCGCCGGCCGGATCGTCGTTGGTGTTGGACAGCACGATGCGCATCTGGGCGAAACCGGCGATCGGCACCGCCTCGATCTTGGTTTCCACCCCACCGCAGATCGCGATGTCGGCCTCGCCGAGCACGATCTGGCGCCAGGCGTTGGCGATCGCCTCTGACCCCGACGCGCAGGCCGAGATCGAGGTGCAGACGCCCGCCTTGGCCTTGCGCTCCAGACCGATCGCCGCCGCCGCGCCGTTAGGCATGTACATCTGCACGACCAGCGGGGACACCGCACGCAGGCCCTTGGCCCGCATACCGTCGTAGGCCCAGACGAGTTCCTCGGCGGAGCCGAGGCCGGTACCCATCGAGACCATCAGCCGACGGGCATCGACCTCCGGGGACCCGGCGTGGTCCCAGACTCGGCGGCCGAGCACCGTCGACATCTTCTGCAAATATGACAACCGGCGCAGCTCGACCCGCGTCAGGTCATGTTCGAAATCCTCCAGGAGATGCCCGCCGATACGAACCGGCAGGTCATACTCCTCGACAAACGAATCGGTCAGCTCGCGGATGCCGCTCTGGCCGTCGAGCAGCTTCTTCCAGGTGCTTTCAGCATCGGTTGCCAGCGCCGTCGACATTGCTACGCCGGTGACAACCACATTGGGAAGACCATTCCCGGTGGACAATCCCGCCATATTTGCTGCGTTCTTTCCTTCCGTGCTTACCCTTGCGAGGCTGAAGTGCAGGCCTCAGTACCGTCCGAAGGCCAGGGCCACATTGTGTCCACCGAACCCGAACGAGTTGTTGATGGCGTACTGGTATTCGCCATACCGAGGCTCGCCCGCAACGATATCGAGATCGATTTCGGGATCAGGCGTCTCGTAGTTCAGCGTCGGGGGGATGACGCCGTCGCGCAGTGCCAGCACGGTCAGGATCGACTCCAGCGCACCGACCGCACCGATCGAATGGCCGAGCGCGGACTTCGGCGCGTACACCGCGGCCTGCTCGACCCCGGCAACCCGGATCGCGTTGGCCTCCGCGGTGTCGCCGATCGGCGTCGCGGTGGCGTGCGCGTTGACGTGGTCGATGTCCTTGGCGTCCAGACCGGAGGTCTCCAGCGCACGCTTCATCGCGTGGCCGGCCCGCAGACCGTCGGAGGCCGGAGCCACCATGTGGAACGCGTCCGAGGTGATACCGGCACCCATGAGCCGGGCCAGCGGCTTGGCGCCACGGGCCTTGGCGTGCTCCTCGGTCTCGATGATCATCATCGCCCCGGCCTCGCCGAACACGAAGCCGTCGCGGTCCTTGTCGAACGGACGCGACGCGGCGGCCGGTTCGTCGTTGCGGGTGCTCATCGCGCGCATCATCGAGAACGCCGCGATCGGCAGCGCCTCGATACCGCCTTCGACACCACCGCACACCGCGAAATCGGCGTCGCCCATCACGATCTGGCGCCACGCATGTGCGATGGCCTCAGAACCCGACGAACAGGCCGACACCGGGGTGATGACACCGGCGCGGGCGCCGAGTTCGAGTCCGGCGACCGCGGCCGCACCGTTGGGCATGATCATCTGAACGGCCAGCGGGCTCACCTTGCGGGGACCGCCCTCGTTCATCGCGTCGTAGGTCTCGACGATCTTCTCGCCACCGCCGAGGCCGGTACCGATCACGACGGCGAAGCGGTCGGGATCGACCTCGGGGGTTCCGGCGTTGTCCCAAAGCTGCTTGCTCAGGAACTTCGACATGCGCTGCACATACGACATGCGCCGCATATCCAGCCGGGTCATGTGGTCGTCGATGGAGTCCACCAGGTGTCCGCCGATGCGAACCGGCAGATCCCATTTGGTGACGAAGTCGTCCTCGAGGACGCGGATGCCGCTCTCGCCTGCCAGCAGGCCCTTCCACGTGCTCTCGATGTCCGACGCGAGCGCAGTCGTCGCCGTGACGGCGGTTACCACGACATTGGGGTAACCACCGTTGGCAGTGGAAGGCCTGGTCACTGGTCTGCCGAGAACTTCTCACGCAGGGCGGCGGCGGCCTCGGGGTTCTCTTCCTCAAGCTTCTGGATGTAGGCGACGACGTCGCCGACGGTGCGCAGGCCGGCCAGATCCTCGTCGGGGATCTTCACGCCGTACTTGTCCTCGGTCTGCACTGCGATCTCCACCATCGACAGCGAGTCGATGTCCAGGTCGTCCACGAAGGACTTCTCCGGGGTCACCTCGGACGGCTCGATGCCCGTGACCTCTTCGATGATCTCGGCGAGACCGGCGATGATTTCTTCCTGACTGGCGGCCACTATGGCTCCTTCTTCTTGTTGAGACACCCTCCGGATGCGGAGGGCGCTATTCCTGACGTATCGGTTGTGCGGTTTGGCGGTATGCGGTTGTCGCCGGGGCTCAGAGTTCGCCCAGGCCGTCCAGATCCCCTGGCGACTTGACGGCTCGCGTCGGGGTGCCCTTCAGCTCGCGTTTGGCGATCCCGACCAGCGTTCCGGCCGGCGGGAATTCGACGATTCCCGTGACGCCACGTTCGCGCAGGGTGGCGTTGCAGAGGTCCCAGCGGACCGGTTTGGTCAGCTGGGCGACCAGCTTGTCCATCGCGTCGGCGGCCGAGGCGACCGGCTGCCCGTCCGCGTTCGACAGAAGTGTCGCGGTGGGCTCTTCGGTCGTTACCGACGCCGCCGCGGCGGCGTAGCCGTCCAGCGCCGAGGCCATATAACGGGTGTGGAAGGCGCCCGCGGTGGCGAGTTGACGGACCCGGGCCCTGGCCGGCGGATCCTCGGCGAGCTTCTCTAGCGCCGCGATCGCACCGGCCGCCACGATCTGGCCCGCGGCGTTGCGGTTGGCGGGCACCAGGTCGAGTGACTCCAGGCGGGCCAGAACCTCGGCCTCGTCGCCCCCGAGGACCGCCGACATGCCGGTCGGCTCGACCGCGCAGGCCTTGGCCATCTCGGCGCCGCGGGTGGCGGCCAGCTTGACCGCATCGTCGGAGGAGATGACGCCGGCGATCGCGTAGGCGGCGATCTCACCGACCGAATGGCCCGCGGCGATGATCTCGGTGGTCTCGGGTGCACCGCGCTTGACGAGCTCCTCGTGCGCCAGCAGCGTCGCGGCGACCACGAGCGGCTGGGTGACCGCGGTGTCGGTGATCTCCTCGGCGGTGGCGGTGGTGCCCAGCCGGGTCAGGTCCAGGCCACTGATCTGCGACCACGTCGCGAGACGATCGGCAGCGCCGGACAGCTCCAACCATGCGGTGAGCATGCCGGGTGTCTGCGAGCCCTGTCCTGGGGCAAGCAATGCGAGCACGGGTCCTTGAGGCACTCATTAAGAGAACACTGTGAAGACGGGTTTGCGCGGTGTAAGAGATTATGAACCTTGTCTTATGTTTTTGTAGGTTCTCCACAAAACTGCATGTGATGCGACGTGGCCGATATCTTTGCGCGATCTGCGGCCATCGGCGCGGCTGTTCTATCGGGGCTGCGGTGCGCCCGCGCTGGGCTCGCGACTCGCCCGGACGGTGGTGAATCCGCTGTTTGGCGTGCTGGTCTGGTAAGGGTGTTTGCTGAGCCTGCCGACGGTGGCGGCGACGCGCAACACGTAGGCATCGCGCGGCAGGGCGGGATCGCGCCCGGTGAAGTCGGCGATTCGTTTCAGCCGGTAGCGCACGGTGTTTGGATGAACGAACAACTTGCGCGCGCAGGCCTCGATCGCCCCGCCGGAATCCAGATAGGCGTCGAGAGTCTCGGTGAGCGCCGGTCCGGCATCGGCCAGCGGCCGCATGACCTCGGCGTCCAGCGCCGCGATCGCGGTCGTGTCACCCAGCAGCGCCCGCTCGGGCAGCAGTTCGCGCGCAGGTACCGGGCGGGGCGCCCCGGTCCAGCCGATCACCGCGTTCATCCCGGAGATCGCCTCGGTCGCGCTGAGGTGCGCCGCCGTCAGCGTCGTGGCCGTCGGGCCGATCACCACCGGGCCGTCGGCGAACACGCTGAGCAGTTCGGTCAGGAACCGCTCGGTCGGCGACAACGGTCCCGACACGATCGCCACCAGCCAGGTGCCGTGGACGTCGCACAGTGCGGCGCGGTTGTTGCGCTGCACCACATCGCGGACGTCGTCGCGGACCAGGTCGATGCGGTCCGGGCGCGGCAGGCCCACGATCACCGTGGCGGGGGCGGTGGCATCCCAGTTCAGCGCCGCGGCCTGGGACTGCAGTTCGGTGCCGGTGTCGCCGCGCACCACCGCATCGACGATATTGGCCTCCATCCGGATGTCCCAGGCACCGCGGGCCTCGGCCTGATCGGCGTAGGCGCTGGCCGCCGCGAACGCCAGGTCGCGGCTGTAGCGCAGGATGCCCGCGGTCAGCGCGGTGAGCTGTTCCTCGCTGCGGGCCAGCAGCGGCACCACCTCCTCGAAGAACTCCATCGAGGTGCGCACCATCTCCACCGACTGCCGCAGCGCGACCCGGCGCCGCAGATCCTGCGGCACCACCTCGAAGGCCTGCGCGGTGTAACTGACGTCGCTGGCCGGGTTGCGCATCCACTCGACGAAATTGACCACCGCGGTCTGCACCACGAGCTGCACGCTGGCGCGCTGGGATGCGTCGAGGTCGGAGAAGAACGTCAGCCGTTCCTCCATGGCGTGTACCGCCTCGGTGGCCAGCCGGCCCGAATACTGCTTCAGCCGGCGCAACACCGAATCGGGCACGCTCTCGAGCACCTCGACGGTGGATTTCGGCGGAACGAACCGATTGTCGGGCATCCCTAAAAGCTACGCCAACTTTCTGGTGGATTCCTCCAAACGTCACTCGGCGAGCAGACGCGGGCGTACCCGAAACCACGCGATTGCGGGTACCGGCGCGTCTGCTCGCGCGGAGGACGTCAGGCGCTGCCCGTGTCGACGTAGGACACCGCGGCGGCGAACACGTCGTCGATCTGGTACTGCTTGGCCGCGGCGATCGCCACCGACGGGTCGATCTCGCCGTCGCGGGCCAACCCCTCCAGCACTGCCACCACCACCGACTCGGCGTCGGTGTTGAAGTACCGCCGGGCGGCGGGCCGGGTGTCGGAGAAGCCGAATCCGTCGGTCCCGAGCGTGATGTAAGTGCCCGGCACCCAGGCCCGGATCTGCTCGGGCACCGCCCGCATCCAGTCCGAGACCGCCACCACCGGGCCGGCCGCGTCGGCCAGCGCACTGGTCACGTGCGGGGTCCTGGCGGGCTCGTCCGGGTGGCGCAACCGGTGCCGCTCGATCTCGACACCTTCCCGGTTGAGTTCACCCCAGCTGGTCACCGACCACACGTCGGCGGCCACATCCCATTCCGCGGTCAACAGGTCCGCGGCCCGCAACGCCTCGGGCATCGACACACCCGACGCGAGGATCTGGGCGGTGTTGGAGCGTTTCTCGGTGGCCCGCCGGTACCGGTACATGCCGCGCAGCAGCGCCTCGGGATCGAGATCGTCGGGCTGCGCGGGCTGCACATAGGGCTCGTTGTAGATGGTGATGTAGAAGAAGACGTTCTCCGGGTGCTCGCCGTACATCCGGGCCAGGCCGCTCTCGATGATGTGGGCGATCTCGTAGGCGAACGCCGGGTCGTAGGTCACCGCGGCCGGATTGGTCGACGCCAACAACAATGAGTGCCCGTCGGCGTGCTGCAGTCCCTCACCGGTCAGCGTGGTGCGGCCCGCGGTGGCGCCGAGCACGAACCCCTTGGCCATCTGATCGGCCGCGGCCCACAGTCCGTCGCCGGTGCGCTGGAACCCGAACATCGAATAGAAGATGTAGATCGGGATCATCGGCTCGTCGTGGGTGGAGTACGACGTGCCAACGGCGCTGAACGAGGAGGTGGACCCGGCCTCGTTGATGCCCTCGTGCAGGATCTGGCCGACCTCACTCTCCTTGTAGGCCAGCATCAGTGCCGAGTCCACCGAGGTGTAGAGCTGTCCGTTGCGGTTGTAGATCTTCAGGCTCGGGAACCACGAGTCCATCCCGAAGGTGCGGGCCTCGTCGGGGATGATCGGGACCAGGCGCGGCCCGATGTTCTTGTCCCGCAACAGCTCCTTGAAGGTGCGCACAGTGGCCATCGTGGTGGCCACGGCCTGGTTGCCCGAACCCTTCTTGAGTGCCGCGTAGGTGCCGGAGCCGGGCAGCGGCAGCGCGGTGGGCTTGTTGCGCCGCGACGGCACAAAGCCACCGAGGGCGCGACGACGTTCCAGCAGGTAGCGGATCTCGGGTGCCTCCGGTCCCGGATGGTAGTACGGCGGCAGGTAGGGATCGGCCTCGAGCTGGTCATCGCTGATCGGCACCCGGGTGACGTCGCGGAAGTCCTTGAGGTCTTGCAGCGCAAGCTTTTTCATCTGGTGCGTGGCATTGCGGCCCTCGAAATGGCTGCCCAGCGTGTAGCCCTTGATAGTCTTGGCCAGGATGATGGTGGGCTGGCCCTTGTGCTCGGTCGCGGCACGGTAGGCGGCGTAGACCTTGCGGTAATCGTGGCCGCCGCGTTTGAGGTTCCAGATCTCCTGGTCGGTCATCGGTTCGACCAGGGCCTTGGTGCGCGGGTCGCGGCCGAAGAAGTGGTCGCGGACGTAGGCGCCGTCGTTGGCCTTGTAGGTCTGGTAGTCCCCGTCGGGGGTGGTGTTCATCAGGTTGACCAGGGCGCCGTCCCGGTCGGCGTGCAGCAGGGCGTCCCATTCGCGGCCCCAGACCACCTTGATGACGTTCCACCCGGCGCCGCGGAAGAACGATTCGAGTTCCTGGATGATCTTGCCGTTGCCGCGCACCGGGCCGTCGAGGCGCTGCAGGTTGCAGTTGACCACGAAGGTCAGGTTGTCGAGCGCCTCGTTGGCGGCCACCTGGATCAGGCCGCGGCTCTCGGGCTCGTCCATCTCGCCGTCGCCCAGGAACGCCCAGACGTGCTGATCGGAGGTGTCCTTGATGCCGCGGTCGTGCAGGTAGTGGTTGAACCTGGCCTGATAGATCGCGTTCATCGGGCCCAGACCCATCGAGACCGTGGGGAACTCCCAGAAGTCGGGCATCAGCCGGGGGTGCGGGTAGGACGGCAGCCCGCCGCCCTTGTGCGAGTGCTCCTGGCGGAAACCATCCAGTTGGTCGGTGGTCAGCCTGCCCTCGAGGAACGCGCGGGCGTAGATGCCCGGCGAGGCGTGGCCCTGGATGAAGACCTGATCGCCGCCGCCCGGATGGGACTTGCCGCGGAAGAAGTGGTTGAACCCGACCTCGTAGAGCGATGCGGAGGAGGCGTAGGTGGAAATATGGCCGCCCACACCGACTCCCGGACGCTGCGCGCGGTGCACCATGATGGCGGCGTTCCACCGGATCCAGGCGCGAAAGCGCCGCTCGACATCCTCATCACCGGGGAACCACGGCTCCAACTCGGTGGGAATGGTGTTGACGTAGTCCGTCGAGGTCAACGCGGGAATGGCGACCCGCTTCTCCCGAGACCGTTCCAGCAACCGCAACATCAGATAGCGCGCCCTGGCCGGGCCGGAACGCTCGAGCAACTCGTCGAACGATTCCAGCCATTCCCCGGTCTCATCGGTGTCGATATCGGGCAGATACGAGGCGACGCCCTCACGAATCACCCGGACACGGTCGGGTTCTGGTGTGCTGCTGGAGTTTTGAGCCAGGTCCTGGCGCACGAACTCGGTGGTCAACTTCCGCTCCTTGTTAGGCGGTAACTACTTCTGCGCTTGTGGCGCCTTCCATCGTCCACTCATCCTGCCGCATTCGCTCGGCCGGGGTGGCGAGTGCAATGAACCCGTCGGAACCGGGACGAACCGGTAACGTCTGCAGATCGTGGGGATGGGTTGGCCAGGTGTGGCAGGCCGTGGGGCGAGGTGCAGGATCGCCGCGCTCGGGCTCGGCGGCGCCGCGGCCGCCGCCATGGTGGTGGTCGGCTGCACCTCGGTTACCGGCGGTACCGCACAGGTCGATCGCGAGGCGGCACCGGTGTACCGGGCGTCCATCTCGGCGTCGATCGACGTGTCCATGTCGAGTTCGGTCGCCAGGGAGTCCGAGCGGCAGGCCTCGCTGACCACCAAGGCCGTCCACACCGTGTGCGAGGACCTGAGCACCTCGGCGGTGGACGCGGTCGACGCGGTGAACGTCTACATCGAGGCCGTCAACAACAACACCGGTGACGCGAAGGCCAAGGCCGGGCCGGCCATCGACGCCCTCAACCGCAGCGCCGAACTGGTCAGCGCCGGTTTGTCCGACGCGCTCACGCCCGATCTGCGGGGAGCGCTGACCGAATGGGTGGACTCGGTGAAGGCGCTCGCGGCGACCATGTCGGCCGATTCCGGGCCCGATGCGTTCAACTCCGCGTCGAACCGGTCCAACACCGCACGGGAGAACGCATTGGACCGGTGTGATGCTGCGTATTGACGCCGGATCGACAAACTGGCCCGCCGGGCGCCCGCACTTGCACCCCGGCGTGCGACGATAGGGCCAGGCATCGGCAGCACCGGGCTGCGGACAGAGCTTCACAAAGCGTCGAAAGCTAAGGAGGACCGAGGGTGGTCGCGGCGGCGGGGAAGGATTCTGACCCGAACTACGCCCAAGGGCTGGGCATCAGCAAGGGGCAGATCGTCCAGGAGTTGGGCTGGGATGAGGATACCGACGACGACATCCGGGCCGATATCGAGGACGCGTGCGGTTCGGAGCTGCTCGATGAGGATGCGGACGACGTGGTCGACGTCGTATTGCTCTGGTGGCGCGACGGCGACGGCGATCTCGTCGACCGGCTGATGGATGCCATCACCCCACTCGCCGAGGACGGCGTGATCTGGGTGGTGACCCCGAAGACGGGCAAATCCGGGCACGTTCAGCCGGCCGAGATCGCCGAATCGGCGCCGACGGCCGGGCTGATGCAGACCTCGTCGGCCAAGCTGGGGGACTGGACGGCCAGTCGCCTGGTGCAGCCGAAGTCGAAGGCGGCCGGAAAACGGACCTGACGCAGGTGCTGTCGGTCGGCACGCCGGCTCCCGACTTCACCCTCGCCGATCAGAACGGCAGGCCCGTCACCCTCGGCTCGTACCGGGGCGCCAGGGATGTGCTGCTGGTGTTCTTCCCGCTCGCGTTCACCGGGATCTGTGAGGCCGAACTCGGGGAGATCCGCGACCATCCGGGCGTCTACGACACCGCAGGCACGGCCGCGCTCGCCGTCTCGGTGGGTCCGCCGCCCACCCACAAGATCTGGTCCGCCCAAAGCGGCTTCACCTTCCCGATCCTGTCCGATTTCTGGCCGCACGGGGCGGTGGCGCAGGAGTACGGCGTGTTAAACGCAGACACCGGCTACCCCAACCGGGGTACCTTCGTCGTCGACCGGACCGGAACCATCCGGTTCGCCGAGATGCTCGAACCGGGCCAGGCGCGCGATCAGAAGGTGTGGGCGCACGCGCTTGCGGCCCTGAACGCGTGATCCGGATTTCCGGTCGCCCGCAGAATCCGTGTACCGTGCCTGCGACGGGGCGCGTAGCTCAGTGGTAGAGCTCTGGTTTTACACACCAGCGGTCGGCGGTTCGATACCGTCCGCGCCCACCAAAGTTATTGCAGGTCAAGGCCATAGTTGGCGGCGACTGGAGACAGTGCCGAGCACCTGATTGCGGGCCAAGTTGCCACCAGGTTGCCAATGGTGGAGGGGGCTTAGCGATCCGACCCGGCTAGCCGTTCTCTCGATGCATCCATGTGACCGTTACGGGTTTAGTGCCGGGCGGAGCGTCGTCGGCGGGGCCCATGGTGATTTCGACGGGGACTTTCCTGGGAGGCCCGGCGGTCGGATCGTCCGGCCATTTGAAACCCCAAGGGTCTCGGATGCGGATGCAGGGTGCGGTGTGTATTCCGACGACTAGGGTCTGTGCCCGGTCAGGCCAGGAAATCGAATCGAGTTGCCTGCCCCCCGTACCGTGCTGCTGCTGCAAAGCGGACAGGTCGAGATTTCTCCCACTTATGACTACACGAGGTATGAATTCGTTGGGAAGGTCGCCGTAGACAAGTATTTGCCCCGCCCCATCGGGGGACAGCGTGGCGACGACGCATTCTTCGCTTACCCCTGCCTCGTCGCTGGGGGATTCTTTTGACGTCGGGGCAGCATCACGGTTGATGATGGCAACCGCGTCGGCCAGCTTGTCGGGGTCGGGCTTGAAGGCAATGAGGTCGAGTAGCGATTTCTGTTGGTCGGCTGAGACCGCCGGTGTCCAGCCGGTGACGATGCATTTCGGTTTTCGCACTCTGAAGGTGGAGAGAAAGAGTTTGTCGTCTCCGACCGGCTGCGGGGGCTGGCCTGGGCGCTCGAAGTTGCTGATCATCCAGAGTCGCGGAATGGCGCGCTCGTAGGCGATCATCGTGAAGGTGGTGCGTCGATCTTTCTCCGGCACCTTGGGCAGCCAGGTGTCACCTTCGCTCATTATCAGGTTCGCGATGTCTCGCGGGGACTGCGGTCGCTCGTACGGATGCTCCAACAGCTTCTCCAACCACTCCGCTGTGTCGTGCGGTGTTGCGAATCCAGTGCCTCGGGCTGCGGCCACGCCGGTATAGCAGAGCAGTCCCGACCACGTCGGGTAGAGCAACACGAATTGCTTTTGTGCGGTGTGACTTTCCACGACGACTGATTTGTTTTTGCTGTCGCGGTGCGTGGTTCGGAAATCAGAAGTCTGGGACATCAGCCATGCCGCCACTGTGGTGATGTTCAGCGTCAATTTGCAATTCCCTTGCGCCGCGTGGTGTGGTCCGCAACCGACAGCGTAGATCTGCCACGCCACGCTCGAAAATGGCGCGCTCCTGCAATCTGCATGACCTCACAGTCAGCCGAACAGTGACGCGCCCACCGCGCGCAGCTCGTCGGCTTTCACGTCGGCGTAGATCGACAGCGCCACCGCCGGGTCGTGACCGTGCCAGGCCGCGACGATGTGCGGCGGGTGGCCCTGGTCGAGCATCAGGCTGACGCTGGTGTTGCGCAGGCCGTGCAGCTTGATCCGGTGCAGCCCGGCGCGTGAGCGCAACCGCTGGAACTTGTCGGTGTAGGACTCGGGCCGCAGCGGCTCGCCGTCCTGGCACACGGCCACCAGGCGGTCCTCGGACCACGCGACGCCGAGCGCCAGGGCCTCGCGCTTCTGGGCCGCCTTGAGCGCCCGCAGCGCCTCGGTCACGTCGGCCGGTAACGGCAGATCGCGGCGGCTGCGGCGCGACTTCGGCCCGCCCTCAACGGTGTCGCTGCCGACGGCCACCCGGCCACGCCGTACCGACAGCGTGCCGGTGTCCAGATCGACCGCCGACCAACGCAACCCGAGCACTTCACTGCGCCGCATGCCGTAGCAACTGAGCAGCCAGCACGCGAACAACCGGTGATCGCGCACCGCCTCGCGGAACGTGACGACCTCGGCCAGGGTCCACGACTTGGCGGTGGCCTCGGTATCGGCGTCGCTGTCGTCGGCCTGGCCGTCGGCGGCAGGGGTGCGCTCGTCGGGGTCGGCATCCTTGGGGCGCTCAACCAACGCAATCACGTTGCGCGCCAGCACGCCCTGATCGGTGTAGGACTGCACGACCGCGCCGAACGTGGTCAGCGTCGACCGAACCGTCTGCGGGCTCAATCCGCGTTTCTCGGCGGCGGTCTCGGGCTCGGCGGCGGGCGCGTAGCCCCCCCGGCGCAGGCGCGTGACGCGGCCAGCCCGCAGCAGCGCCGACAGCGCCGTATGGACATCGCCGGGCAGGGAGGCGGCAAGCTCGGCGGCGGTGACGCCCTCGGGGTGCTCGGCCACCAGCGCGACCACCTGGCCCGCAAGGCTCTCGGCCCGATAGTGGCGGTGATCGGTGCGGGCCTCGGTAAGCATCCACTTGACCAGCGCGTCGCCGTCGGCCTTGGTCAGCTGCTGGAGCTTGCGAGTACCGAGGTAGCGCCGGACCGGTTTCAGGTCCATTTCGTACGAGTAGGTGGTGACCCGCCGGATGCCGCGCCGACCGGCCAGCCACGCATCGCACGCCTGGTCCACCGTGACCGACGTCTGTGCGGCGCTGGGCGTCGATGACGGCGGCGGGCCGGGCAGCGCCCAGCTCGCCAACCTGCGCGCCGGTCTGCGCTCGGTGCCGCCGCTGGTCCGCACCACCGCCAAGCAAGCCGCACCCGCCTGACGTTCCAACCGGCATCGCGCCGAGCCTCGGCGGAGCGGTGACCGGAGCACCACCGACGACACTCAACGACACCACCGAGGAGACCGACATGACGACGACCACCACAGCCGACCGCTGGGCGGTGGACTACTGCCCGGTGTGCAACCCGCTCGGCCACCTAGCCGACCGCGACGTGAGGCTGGCCACCATGACCGCGCCGACCGAGGTGACCGCCGGGCGTGGGCGGTGGGCGCTGTGCCGGTACCGCTGCGGCAGCTGCGGGCACACCTGGCAGCGCGCCGACCTCTGGACTGCCAAGACCGCCGGTCTGCCCGCCGCCTGAGAGCGGGCCGCGTGGAGGCGGCATCGCCTACCCGTTCGCTACGGTGCATCGGTGAGCGACGAACGGAACCCTGAGGTCTACTTGCGCGCCGTCATCGAGCTTCTGCATGGCGTCGAGCTAGAACAGTTCGACCGCGACGGACGCCAGCGTGCAGTCGATTACGTGTTCGCGTCACCCGAGGCGGTAACGGGGGCTGTGGAAATGACCACCTACCGCGACGGGCGGGCAGCGGAGATGGAATCCAAGCTGAAAGCCGACGGTGAGACGGTCACCGTCGATAGTCCTCGCGGTTGGGTGGTCAGCGTTGGACTCGGCACGAGAATCGACCAGCTGCGAAAGCGGTTACCCACGGTCATCGCCGCGTGTGACCGCCACGGCGTCGATGCCCCGATGCGACTACCAATCAGCGAGGACGGCGCAGATATTCAATGGTTCGCGGCGGCGGACCTGGCCCTGTCGCTGAGCGCGATGTCAGCCCCCGGCACAGTGGTCGTGCGCATGCCGCCGACAGTGGGCTGGCCCCGCGATGAGAATCTGGACAGCGACCTAGAGCGGATGCTCACCGGAGCCGGTATCGCGTCGAAGCTGGACAAGCTGCGCGACCACCAGGGCGTCACGGAACGGCACCTCGCGGTCGGCGTGCACCACCACGGACCGGGGTTTGACCTGTTCGACCAATTGCTTTCGCCGAGCGGCTATGTCCCCAAGTACGAGCCAGGGGAGGGCTTCGCCGCAACACACCTATGGCTCACCGCAGGCTACCGGCAGGTGCTCACCTGGAGTCGCGCCGACGGGTGGGCCTGGAAGCCGTTTCCTCCGGCCTAAAGGCAATGCCGCGCAGTTAGCGATGTGGCTGGTGTGGTAAGTGTGACACGCCGGGTGGAGTGCAGATAGGACAGCGGAACTCTCAGGTATCGATGGAGTGTCCTCGCAAGACATCCTTCTCAGCTGGGAGTTCCGCTGTCTGTTCAGTCTGTCATCTGTCCTGTCGCGTCGACGAGCGAGGGGCCTTTCGGTCCTGGTCATCTGGGTGAGTTGACCAGGATCGTGTCCCCTGACCTTGTCGATGCCGCCCTGCAGAACACCGGCCGCGTGCAACGCCGGGTTCGGATACTGCCCTCGCGAGTGGTGGTGTATCTGCTGCTGGCCGGGGCACTGTTCTCCGAGGTCGGCTACCGCGGGGTCTGGGCGCGGCTGATCGCGGGCCTGGACCCGGCCGCCGTGGCCACCCCTGGTTCCTCGGCACTGTCCCAAGCAATGCGCCGGGTCGGGGTCGCGCCGCTACGTGAATTGTTCGGCCTGCTGGCCGGCCCGGCCGCCGGTGCGGTCCGCTGGCGAGGCTTGCTGGTCTGCGCGATCGATGGCACCTCGATGTTCGTGCCCAACAGTGCGGCCAACGCCACGGCGTTCGGGCGCCAAACCGGGCGTCCTGACGCCGAGTCCGGATACCCGATGCTGCGCCTGCTCACCATCGTGGCGTGCGGCACCCGCACCATCGTTGATGCAGTGTTCGGTTCCTACCGTGTCGGCGAAACCACGTACACACCAAAACTTCTACAGTGCTTGAAGCCGGGCATGCTGCTGCTGGCTGACCGCAACTTCGCAGTCACCACCCTGATTGAACAGATCGCTGACACCCGAGCCGACTTGCTGATCCGCTGCAAAGACGCCCGTGTGCTGCCGGCCATCACCACACTGGACGACCGCAGCTGGCTGGCACGCATGGGATCAGTCACCGTGCGGGTGATTGACGCCTCGATCACCGTGCGCTTAGACGCCACAACAACCCGAGTTGGCCACTACCGCCTGGTCACCACCTTGACTGACGAAAAGCGCTACCCGGCACGCGAACTCGTTGATCTCTACCACCAGCGATGGGAAATCGAGACCAGCTACCTGGAACTGAAATCGACCATCCTCGACGGGCGAGTGCTACGCGCGGCTACACCGACCGGAATCACCCAAGAGGTCTACGCACTGCTGATCACCTACCAGGCACTACGCACAGCCCTGGCCGACACCGCACGGGCCCGCCCCGACATCTGCGCAAACCGACTCAGTTCACCATCGCTCTGCACGCCGCCCGAGACCAAGTCATTCACGCCGCCACAGCGATCACCGAGACCGCCATCGACCTCATCGGCCGTATCGGAACTGCCGCCCTCAACCAACCCCTACCAACCCGACGATCACGCAGCTGCCCACGAGTAGTCAAACGCGCGATATCCAAACACCGAGCCAAAGGCCCCATCGACCGCACCAACCACACAACCACCATCACCATCAACATCCTCGACAGTTGACAACCTCACTCCACCGTTAACTGCGCGGCATTGGGCCTAAAGGCGGCTGTGGTTCTCGGCGGCCTGGATGCACGCAGGATGCGCCAGCCATAATGATCGCCGGTGACCGCGCTCACTGAAATTCCCCACTGACGCTCATCGAAATTCCCCACCCGTGTGGCTCCGCCGAGAAGGGCGGGCCTCCCTCGAAGCTGCTGGTGTCTGACGCCAGTTGCTCCATCGAAGGAGGCCCGCTTTCTCATGCTCACATGGGAGGACGATGTGGAAGTACATGCCCTACGCAAACGTGGTTGGTCGATCTCGGCGATCGCCCGCCACACCGGGTTCGACCGCAAGACGGTCCGCAAGTACCTGGCCGGTGACGGCCAACCGGGGGTGCGTGCCCGCCCCGACCCGGATCCGTTCGATCCGTTCGTCGACTACGTCGTCGCGCGGCTGACCGAGGACCCGCACCTGTGGGCCCGCACCCTCTACGACGAACTCGGGGACCTGGGGTTCGGGCTGTCGTATCAGAGTCTGACCCGCAACATCCGCGCACGGAATCTGCGCCCGGTGTGCCAGGCGTGCCGCACGGCCACCCAGCGGCCGAACGCGGTGATCCCGCATGCCCCCGGCGATGAAACCCAATGGGACTGGCTGGAATTGCCCGACCCACCGGCATCGTGGGGCTGGGGCAAGACCGCGCACCTGCTGGTCGGCTCACTGGCGCATTCGGGTAAGTGGCGCGGCTACCTGGCGCCGAGCGAGGACCAGCCGCACCTGGTCGCCGGTCTCGACCGCGTCACCCGCGGCCTGGGCGGCGTCACGCGGGTGTGGCGGTTCGACCGGATGGCCACGGTGTGTGATCCCGGCTCGGGTCGGGTGACCGCGTCGTTCGCCGGGGTGGCCAAGCACTACGGCGTGGCGGTGGCGATCTGCCCGCCGCGGCGCGGCAACCGCAAGGGCGTGGTGGAGAAGGTCAATCACACCGCCGCGCAACGCTGGTGGCGCACCCTGGCCGACGACACCACCGTTGAGCAGGCTCAGGTGAGCGTGGATCGCTTCGCCCGGGTGCGCGGGGACACCCGGCTGCGGGCCACCGCTGATGGCCGCTCCTCGGTCGCCGTGGTGGCCAAGGCCGAACCACTGCAGCCGACGCCGGCGCAGGCGTATCCGGTGATCGTGGCCGAGTCCCGCACCGCCTCGCGCCAAGCGATGGTGTCCTACCGCGGTAACCGGTACTCGGTGCCCCCGGAACTGGCCGCCGCCAGCGTGGTGGTGTCTCATCCGGTCGGCGGCGATTTCGTCGACATCGCCACCACGAGCGGGATCGTGATCGCTCGGCACCGGTTGGCCGCTGATGGGCTTGGGGTGATGGTGCGTGACAGCGGTCATGTCATCGCCCTGGACGCCGTGGCGATGGCCACCGCGGCGACCGGACGCCCGCACCGGCGCAAGGAACGCATCCCACCCGGGCCGGCCGCCAAAGCCGCTGCCGCACAACTCATCCGACTCAAAGGCGCCAATGCCATCACCAACGAGTCATCAACGTCATCAACCGATTCCACCGTCATCGACCTGTCCGTCTACGAGCGGGCCGCCCAGAACAGGACCATCCAATGACCCCCACCTCAGGCACTCCCAATACCACCAACAGGACCGAGGAATCGCCGTCAGCGGCGGCAAGCCGCTACCAGCAGCTGCGCTCGCACCTGGCCGAGCTCAAACTGGCCGCGGCCGCCGAGGCCCTACCGGCGGTGCTCGACGCGGCCGCCGCCGAAGGGCTGTCACTGACCGTCGCGTTGGAACGGCTGCTGGCCGTCGAAGTCGAGGCCAGCACCGCCCGCCGACTGGCCGGCCGGCTGCGGTTCGCGTGCCTGCCCACCCCGGCCACCCTGACCGACTTCGACGTCGATGCCGCCGCCGGAATCGACCGCAAGCTCATCGACGAACTCGGCACCTGCCGCTACCTCGAATCAGCGACCAACATCCTGCTCATCGGGCCACCAGGCACCGGCAAGACCCACCTGTCGGTCGGACTGGCACGCGCTGCCGCACACGCCGGCTACCGCACCTACTTCACCACCGCCGCTGATCTGGCTGCACGATGTCACCGCGCCGCGATCGAAGGCCGCTGGGCCACAACAATGCGGTTCTACGCCGGACCGACACTCCTGGTGATCGATGAACTGGGATACTTACCGCTGCCCGCCGAAGCCGCTTCGGCGTTGTTTCAGGTTGTCTCCCAACGATATTTAAAGACCAGCATCGTCATCACCACCAACCGCGGCGTCGGCGCGTGGGGCGAGATCCTCGGCGACACCACCGTCGCCGCCGCCATGCTCGACCGCCTGCTGCACCGTTCCGTGGTCATCAACCTCGACGGCGAGTCCTACCGCCTACGCGACCACCACGCCGCCGCCGAAACCCTGCGCCGAACCACCACCGGCACCCGCCAACAACTACACTGACCGCTGCTCACAGGTGAGGAATTTCGGCGAGCACAGCCGGGGATTTTCGATGAGCGCCGTCAATAGCGCCTTGTCCGTGGCGCATCTCGACTGACGCGCTGCGGCCGATCGGCAGGAATACGGCGGAACCGAATATGGCGGGTGACCAGTAAACCAGCGCATATCGCACTGCGCACCAATGGGATTCAACCCCACACCCTGACCTGACCTAACTGATACTGCCCCGTTCCAACGCCCACCGATGCCGGAAAGGCAATACCTCGGCAGCGATCTCGAAATCAGCGTTGTAGTGGAGCAGTGTCACATCGTGGGCGTTGGCAAGGGTGGCGATCAGCAAGTCGGCCATACCGACGGCACGATGGCGACCGGTGCCCGCCAGCGACTGCTGCGCAGCCAATGCCGCCTGCCAGTGTTCATCGTTGGTCGGCAGGTACTCATACGCGAGGCGGCGATCCGACCATAGCTGCGCATAGTCCGCGGCGGTGCCGGCGCTGTAGAGCGCCTCGGCATCGAGCTGAGCGGTGGTTGCGACCAGTCCGGCCTCAATAAGCGGAGCAAGTCGGTCGGCGACCTCGGGGTGTGTCATGCGTGCCGCAGCACTCGTGTCGATGAGATACCGCGCTACTAGCGCCACACATCACCTCGTTGACCAGGGTCAGACATCTCCCCCAGACCGCCGGACTTCAACCATGCGATCTGGCGAGCGCGAGCAGATGCCGCTGCAGCCTGCCGCAACGCGATGCGGACGGTATCTGACACGCCGGACGTCTTAAGTTCCTTCTGCGCGGCCAGTAACAGGTCATCGTCGAGGTCAATCAAGCGCTTTGTCATCTCGCCACCCCACGTATATACGAATTCTTGTTTGAGTATATACGCGACTGCCGTCGGTGGCCGCACCAGCCGTGAACGGAGAAATGCAGCAATCGAATATGGCGTGTTTCCGGTAATCGCCGTTTTCATCTGATGAATCGCGGACATCTTGAGTTGATGACGATGACCCGTACCTGCGGCTCCAGATTGGTATCGCCAAACATCATGGATGGCCGCAGTTTCGGTAGATGACTGCTCCGTGCGATCGAATAATGACGGCGGCGCGCTTAGAGATCGAGGACGACGCGCAGTGCGGCATCAACGCGCCGCATCTCGTCGAAGCTGAGGAACCCGACACTCTTGCCGAGCCGACCCGGGTCGACCGCCGCCGCCTGCTCGGCAAGTACCCGCGTGTTCACGCCGCCAATTTCAACCTCGGGACGAAAGCTAGCGGCACGAGCCGACGCCGACGTGGGAGCCACCAGCCAAGTCGACAGCGGCAGTTGGTCCGACTGGACGACGACGGCATAGCGAGAACCGGACTGCTCGTGGCCGCGACTCCCCCGCGGAGCATGCAACTGAAGGACCTCACCACGCACGCAGTGTCTCCATATCGCGCAGCACCTGCATAGCCTCAGCGCGGTCCGACTCGTCATCAGCAAGCCGTTCCGCCTCGGCACGAATCGCCGCGCCAGCTTTCCGTCGCGCGGCGTCGATCAGAGCAGTACGAACAGCTACCGATACAGCCGTGCCGTCTCTGGTCAAGACCTCCAGGGCCTTGGATGTGTCTTCGTCCGGCCGGAAGGTAATCGTGTCAGCCATGGAACCCAGCGTAGGACGTTTTGTAAGACATCCACAGGGGTGCGCGGAGTCGTTATTTCGCCGAGGCCCCGCATAGAGACCTATCCAAAGCCGGACCGGATCATCCCGCTCTTTGAGCTCCGAAGAATATAGTCAGCCGCACGCCCGGCGAGCGGCTGGTGAATCTGTTGTGAGGTCACGCCGAACCAGTGCCGCAGGGCGTGCTCGAGGCCGTGGTGGTCGGGTCGCTCGGTTGTGTCTGCCCACGCGACGAAACCGTCTGGCCGGATCAGCATCCGGCTGGCGGCGACGGGCTCGACCGGACTGCCGACGACGACTGTCACGCCTTCGATGGGGTTGCCGCGGAAGTCGGAAACGCCGCCGGTGAAATCAAGCAAGAGCGGCTTGCCGTCGCGGGCCAATTCGGCGAGCCGTCTGCGTCCGTATCGGGTCTCGATCGTCAGGTCGGGGGCCCACCGACCGACGAGTTGGTGAGCACCGTCCGGCGCGGGATAACGGACGTCGGCTCCGGAAAGCAGGTCGCTGATGCGGCCGGCGGTTTGTGGATCGGCGAGCAGTTCGCTGAAAATCTCTCGCAGTGCGGTCGTCTCGGGCCCGGGCCGGATGAGCGCGAGCTGCGCCCGGCTGCTGGTGAGCACACGCAGCGCCACCGGCTTGCGTTCTTCCTCGTAGGTGTCGAGCAGGGTCGGGTCCGCTTGGCCGCGAACCACTTTGGCGAGTTTCCAGCCCAGGTTGGCGGCGTCCTGCAGGCCTAGGTTGAGCCCAGGCCCGCCCATGGTGAAGTGGACGTGGGCGGCGTCGCCGACGAGGAAAACGTTCCCGGTACGGTAGTGGGCGGCGATGCGCGAGTTGACACCGATGAAACGGCGGAACTCCACATCGTCTTCCGGCCCGGCGAGCCGCACGGGGAACGTTCCGCCGGTGACGCGTTCAAGGCTTTCTTGTAGTTCTGTGAGAGCCATCGGCTCGACCCCGTCTTCGGAGGGGCGATCGTCTCGGGCCGTGGGATCGAGTTCCAAGGTGCCGAGTATGGGCGGCTTGCCCGGCGGCTGCCCCCAGAAGTACAAGCCGCGCAGACCGCGCCGGAATGGCAGGGGGCCGCCGATGTCGTCCGTCCGGTCTTGGGGTGGCAGTACTCCGAACGCCAGGCGGGTGACCACGTCTTGGGAGGACATCCCGGGAAAATCGATCCCGGCCAGCTTGCGGGTCACACTGTGCCCGCCGTCCGCGCCGACCAGGTAACGGGCGGTCAGCTCATACCGGCCATCCGGTCCCTCTGCCTGAGCGGTGACGAGGCCCTCGTGTTGGGCGAAGCCGGTGAGACGGTGCCCCCACCGCAGGTCGAGCCCGCGCTCGTCTGCTTCTCGCGCCAACTGTTGGGCCAGCTCAGCCTGCGGCGCGGCGAGCAGGTACATCCGTGAGTCCGCAACCGCACCGAAATCCACTGGCAGTGCACCGAACGAAAAGCCCTCAATCGGCCGGGGGCGATCGGAGCTGCCCGAGAGTTTCTCGTAGAGCCCCCGGTGGTCGAGCAGGCGGGGTCCTTGACCGGAAACGCCAGCCGCTCTCGGCTGCAGGTTGGGCCCCGATGTCGGGTCGAGCACCACGGGCCGGACCCCGTGAAGGGCAAGTTCGCAGGCGAGCATGAGGCCGTTGGGCCCGGCCCCGGCGATCAGAACGTCGATCATGGTGTCAGCTCCTTCTGGTATCGGGTACGGCAGCCTCGCGGTGACTAGATGTCGATGACGACTTTGCCGTGCACATGCCGGCCGGCTTGAAGCTCGACCGCGGTGCGAACCCGCTCCATCGGGAAGCTCGCCGCGATGGGCACCCGAAGCCGACCCGACGCGACGAGGCGGGCGATCTCCTCGATCGCGCCGGGTGCGGCGTTGGCGCCGTTGGCGGGCGTGATGCCGTCGACCTGCGCAGCGATGGTGGTGATCCGCTCGTCGGGCACCCCGAGGTCCCGCGCCGCGTGCACCGTCTCCGTTCCATGCAGGTCGATCGCTGCGGTGACGCCGGCGGGAGCCGAGGCGCGGACCCGTGCGACCAGGCCGTCGCCGTAGGTGACCGGCTCGGCGCCGAGGGCGTACAGGTTGTCCGCCGACGACGCCGATCCCGTCCCGATCACCCGCGCGCCGGCGATGCGTGCGAGCTGGACGGCGAATACCCCGACTCCGCCTCCCGCGCCGCCGATGAGCAGGGTGTCGCCCGGGCGGGGGTTGATTACGGCGAGCGCGGCGGCGGCGGTGGACCCTGCGATGGCGAGGGTGGCGGCGGTGCGGTCGTCGAGGCCGTCTGGGGTGTGGTGGGCGGCGCCACCGTCCGCGACGGTTCCGGTCACGTCGATGATGACGTAGTCGGCGACCGCACGGGAGAGGGCGCCGCCGAAAACGCGGTCGCCGACGGCGAAGCCGGCTACACCGTCACCGACCTGGTCGATGACGCCGGCGTAGTCGGTACCGAATCCGCACGGCAGGTTCAATCCGAACCGGGCCGCGGTGTCCGCGGCGGAGGTCATGAACCAGTCCATCGGGTTTAGTCCCGCGGCTCTCACCCGCACGCGGATCTGTCCGGTGCTGGCCTTTGGTGCCGACACCTGGCCGACGGTCAGCACCTCCGGGCCGCCGAACGACTCGAGCAGAACTGCTCTGCCGGTGGCCAGAGACGTGTCGGGGCGCTGTTGCTGCATGTCCACCTGATCTCCTCCGCGGGGTGAGTGAAGCGGAAAACGTACTATGCTCCGTTTCCGAAGCCGACCGTAACACAACCGGAGCGTGATCCGTTTTGACTGACCCGGAAGATCGTCGGCCGCGAGCGGACGCGACTCGCAACCGCGACCAACTCCTCGACGTGGCGACACGCGTGTTCGCGTCCGCCGACACCGAGCCCTCGATGCGCGCTATCGCACGCGAAGCCGGGGTCGGCATCGCCACCCTCTACCGGCACTTTCCCAATCGCGAATCCTTGGTCGACGCGGTCTACCGCGATCAGGTCACGCGGCTCACCATCGGCGCCCGCGACCTGCTCGCACAGCTCCCCCCGCCGGAGGCGCTGCGACGCTGGATGGACCTGTTCGGCGACTGGATCGCAACCAAGAACGGCATGCTCGACACACTGGTTGCCATGGTCGAATCCGGCGAGATCGCCCACGCCCGAACCCGGATCGAACTGCTGGCAGCCATCGACGACATCCTCGACGCCGGGCGCGCCACAGGTGAACTGCGCGCCGATATCAGCGCCGAAGACATCGCGGCTAACCTCATCGGGATCTTCACCGTGACCAAGCCGCCCGAACACGACGCCCGGACAAGCCGCCTACTGAATGTCCTCCTAGACGGGCTCCGCTCCCAACCCTGAACCCCCGACCCCTCGGATTGTGCGAAGGTGGATGAGTCCAGTAAGCGTCAGCAGCGGGTGCCGCAACGACCGAAACCACACACACCTATCCGTTGCTGCAGCCCGATTCCGGCAGGATGCCCTGCCGGCCACGCGGGTGCGCTAAGAGCCACTGGGCCTTCGCGAACCATCACTCGTTGTAACCGCTAGACGTCCGCTATTCCGCTCAGCGGAAGTACGGTTCAACCGTGCCACTGAGCTTGACGACCATAGGATTTCCGTGGCGATCCTTCGCGGTAGGGACTTCAACACGCACCCAACCCTCGGCCACGTCGTATTCGTGAACATTGGTTTTGTCGGCGCCATTGAAGCGAATCCCCACACCGCGGCCAAGCACCTCTTCGCTATAGAAGGCGCTACGCGGATCGATGGAGAGGTGATTCGGTGGAATGTCTGTGTTCTGATCCTCGGACATAATGGCCTTCGTCGAATGCTGCGGTGGGTGCTCGATCGTTCTCGAAGAATCTACCCGACCCAGCCGTATCGGGATGCGCGTAGGCCTTGGAGCGCGGCCCCACATTCATTCATCGAGCAAGGCCGAGGAATGCCTCATTGCCCGCTCGAGGTCAACGAGTTGCGCTGCCGTCATTCGGCCAACCCGCACTGACCGACGGCGCGATGCTCCCGTTCGCGCCGTAGGCTCACCGCGTGCACACCGTGACCCTGGCCAGCGCCGCGTCAACGGCGGCGCTGACGGTGGGGCTGGCAGCCTATGCAGCGTTGACCTTCGCCGGCATCGCGGTGGCGATCTACGACGCACGTCGGCACCGCCGGGCTCGGGCGTTCGCCGCCGCGGTGATGGTCGGGGTGCTGACCCTGGGCGGGTTGGTTATCGCGATCGTCAGCAGTGTCGCGTGAACCGTCACAACGCGGCGGGCGTGAGCACCGGATCGTTGGCGCTACCGGTGGCGATCTGGCCAGCAGTCGGCACCCGTCTCCCCTGTCGTATTCGACCCACTCGCTTTACCAGCAAGAATTGACTTCACCACGGTGAATACACTCCTCACTCTCGTCGCCACTCGACGAATGAGCCAAGCCGTACTCAGGACTCCTTGGAGTAGTCGACGCTGAGCCAACGCTCAGGTCGCATCCGGAACAAGAGCGACTCAGTGTCAGGATGGTCCCTGGCGAACGACTCCGTGAACGCCTTGCCCCCTTCCTCGCCGAGATAGCGAACGGCGATCGCGCCCATGGTGGCGTCGTCGGCTGTCTCGATCGAGGTCACCGACCCCTCGGCAGTGACGTAACGGTAGGGAAAGGTCTCATCCTGCGCGGTGATGGAGAAGCGCCCGGCAGCGGTGATGAGGCGAGCTTTCAACGACCCCACCAAGCTGGAGACCACAACCTCGCCGCCGGGCTCGTAGGCGTACCAGATCGGTACAGACAGCGGTGCGCGCCCAGGGCGTTCGACCGCAATTACGCCAACGTGCAAATCGGCCAGATAATTCTCGCGTTCTGCGCGGGTCATCTTCGACATAATCTTGACCAACCTCGTGTCGCCCCGCACGATTCCCGACCTCAGAGGATGGAGTCGAGGTGCACGTCGGCCCACCGCGACGCGTTCCAGGAAGCAGACAACCGGCCGGCGATCTTTGTCAGCTGACATGCCGTAAATCCGTACCGGCACGACGTCTTTCGCGGATTGTTGGTCGGCTGAGTTTCCGACATCGATCGAAATCCTTCATCCGTTCGCCCGGCGCTGCCCGGAAGCCCTGACGAAGCGGGTGACGGACGACGAGCACCAAAACACTGCCCCAGCAGGTCGTCGTCGAGTTCGATCAGGCGCTTTGTCACGCAGAGTTACCGGAAAATTACGCCTTTTGCGCTGCCGCCCAACGGTTTTCAGCGGCCTCCTGGTGGTGTAAGACGATCGGCGGTACGCGAAGTCCGAGATGGCACACTGAATCAGTGATCCGGGTGCGTGACCACACGCAGTTCTAGCTGGGGTATCCCAGCGAAGTCACTGGGATTGCACGTGTACAACGGCACACCGTGCGCGACGGCACTGGCCGCAATGAGCGCGTCGTAGGCTCGCGCGGCTGGTTTGCGGCCCGACGTACGCAGCGCGGCAGCGACGCCCCCAAACGCCCGCGCACTTTCGGCGTCGAACGGAAGGACTTCGAAATCCGCCTCCGCCTGCTGTAGGTGTTGCTGACGTGCGCTGCGTTCGACGTCGGCTTGGGCGACGTGCGGCCCCACGGACAGCTCAGCGAGAGTTATCGCACTTATTACCGACTCGTTTGGTAACTCGTCGGGATCCGCCAGCCGGCCAAGCAGAATCACTGTCGACGTGTCGAGCATGCCTCTGGACTGGTCAGCGGATCCCTTCACAGTGACGGATCCACCACGCCGTCCACGTCCGAACGCAACTTCTCCACGTCCACACGTGGCAGGTTCCGGCGCCGGCGAATCAGTTCAGTGGGACTCACGCTAGGCCGCGGCAACGGGCTCAGCTCGGCTACCGCCGCACCATCACGCGTCACTACGATCCGCTCACCACGCTCCACTCTGCGCAGCACTTCCCCACCGTGGTTGCGCAGGTCGCGAACTGTCACCACCTCAGTCATATGCGTAGAGTATCACCGGTGAGACACATCCGCTCGGCCGGATGCCGTATCGGCCGCAGACCCTCGCGAGCCCAGCACCGTCCTCCGGAGCGTCGCCGGGCAGGCCGCACACCTTAGGAATACGGCGGAATCGAATATGGCGGGTTACCAGTACTCCATGTTCATCGGCCGTGCAGGACTTTGTCCGCCTCCCCGCGAAACTCCGGCGGAATTGCGGCCTGATGCCAGTGAGGGTAGATGAGCGCCGGTGCGCTGACAGCATCGAGTTGGTTGAGTTCATCCTCGGCGAGTTCAATGTCGACCGCACGCAGTGTTTCCTCAAGCTGACCCACACGGCGGGCGCCGACGATCAAGCTGCTGACTGCGGGCTTCGTCAGCAAGTACGCCAGTGCAATCTGAGCCGGCGTCGCCCCTCGCCCTTGGGCCACCCGAATCAAGACCTCGACGGTGTCATACAACCGGTTCACATCCCGCACGGGAGGTTCAATCCAGCCGCTGAGGTGGCGGCCCTGCTCGGGATCCTGGTCGCGTCGGTACTTCCCGGTCAAGAGACCGCCGGCCAGCGGACTCCACACCAACGCGCCCAGCCCTTGATCTACGGACAGGGGCAGCAGTTCGTACTCGGCATCGCGACTTTCGAGTGAGTAGTAGATCTCATTGCTGACGAAGCGTTGATACCCGTGGGCGTCAGAAATCGAGAGCGCCTTCATGATCTGCCACGCTGCATAGTTCGAGACACCTAAGTAGCGCACCTTCCCGTCGCCAACAAGGGTGTCGAGGGCATGAAGCGTTTCCTCCAGCGGAACCTGTCCGTCCCATTCGTGCACGTGGTAGATGTCAATGTGATCAGTCCGTAACCGACGCAGACTGTCCTCGACCGCCCGAAGGATGTGATGGCGCGACAAGCCCGAGTCGTTCGGGCCATCCCCCACCGGAAATCGCACTTTGGTCGATAGCAGTACCGACTCTCGCCTACCCTTGAGCGTCTCCCCGATGAACTCCTCGGAACGGCCGTCTGCATAAAAGTTGGATGTGTCAACAAGATTCACACCAGCGTCGATACTTGCATCCACCTGGCGGCGAGCCTCGCTCAGGTCAATCGCACCCCAGCCATCGGGCTCGCTGTTCCCGAACGCCGCAGTCCCCAGCGCGAGTGCCGACACCCGTAATCCGGACCGTCCGAGCAGCCGATATTCCATGCCTCCTGCCTACCCGAGGCCGTCCAAGGGTCGCAAGGAAGACATCAGCACATATCCAACGCTGCTGCAATCGAACCTGCAGGGTTTCCAGTGCATTTCGCCGAATCACTGTGTGGTGCAACGATTTTCGCCTATCGCGCAAGACCGAGGAATGCCATCATCGCTCGTTCGACCTCGACGACTTGCTCCGCCGACAGTCGGCCAACCCGGACGTGGACATTCGATCTTCTCACGATCGTAAGCTTGTCGATCATCACGTCACTGTCGTGATCCAGTCCAGATAACCGGCCGTCTCCGCCGGGAATCCGGATGCGCATCAATGGTGCATCCAACAGCGTGCTGGACATCGGGGCGACCGTCACTGAACTCGTGGCGTCAAAGAGGTCATCCTGGACAATCACCGCAGGACGCGGCTGAGTTGCGTATACGCCTCCCGATACCGTCCAGATCTCCCCCGGTTCACTCCTCTTCCCACGGCGCCGAAATGGCCTCAATGAAATCCTGGTCATCGGAACTTTCGTCTGCTCGTGCGACCAGCGAAGCCTGACGATGCGCCTCGGCGGCGAAACTCGCGGTGCGCACGTCGGGCACCCAGACCTGCCGCGGTCGCAGGCCCCGCTCCCGCATCCGCCGTCGGTACTCTCCGACCCGGCCCCTCACCGCCGTGCCGTCATGTAACGGGCCCGGAAAATAGGCGTTCACGCACGTCACAGCGGCGTGCGCTAGTTTATAAACCGCATCCTGGTTCGTGTCAACGGGCGTTGGCTCGCCTGAGCGTGGCGGAGCCGGCGAAAGGTCTGCGGAACCCGCGGCCTTGCCGGTTATGCAGGGATGGTCGTTATGGAGAGGGCTATGGCAGATCGACCGGCGGAGCTCAGTTCGTTTCTACGAGCGAGGCGCGAAGCGGTGACGCCGCAGGACGTCGGCCTCGTACCCGGCGACGGTCGGCGGGTTCAAGGCCTTCGGCGAGAAGAGCTGGCTCTCCTCGCCGGATTGAGCACTGACTACTACCGACGACTTGAACAGGGTCGGGAGCACCGACCGTCGCTGCAAGTGCTTCGTGCGCTCGCACGCGCGCTGCGGCTCGATGCGCACGCGACCGCGTACCTCATCTCGCTCGTCCATCCCGTCCCCCTGGCGATGCCCGTTCACTCGACCACGGTCTCGGCGGGAATCCAGCTGCTCCTCGATTCCGGCTTGCGCGTACCGGCATTCGTCGTCGATCTCGGCCTCAACATCCTGACGATCAACGCGGCTGGTCGCGCGATGTACAGCGGCTTCGGCGCCACTGACAACCTTGCCCGCATGGTGTTCCTCGACCCTGCCGCCAGAGATTTCTACCCCGATTGGCACCATGTGGCCACTCAGGTCGTCGGCAACCTCCGTTCCGGCCTGACCCGATTCCCGAATGACGACCGCGTCGCCGAGGTGGTCGATGAGATCTCCTCCTGCAGTTCGGTGTTCGCCGAACTGTGGGCCACCCACGACGTCCGTCCGCGCACCAGTGAGGACAAACTGTTCCATCATCCGCAAGTCGGCGAGCTACACCTGCACTTCGTGGCGCTCGAGGTAGCCGATGCGCCCGACCAGCGGCTGTTTGTTTACTGTCCGCTCGAGAACGGGCCGTCTCCCGACGCCGTCGCCTTACTGGAATCTCTCACGACGGTGACCGCGTCGCCGTAGCCGCGCCCTGATGGCGGCACACGGAGTTCACTGCCGCCGTGTGCCGCCATGACCGATCAACCGGCAGCCGCGCTGAGCACGTCGATCTGTTCCGGTGTCAACTTCACTTCCGCGGCAGCCATATTCTCTTCCAGATGCGTGCGGCGCGAGGTGCCAGGGATGGGAAGCATCACCGGTGAGAGATGCAACAACCAGGCGATCGCCACCTGGCCCACAGTGCACTGGTGCGCCCTGGCGATGTCGGCGAGCGCTTGGTGGGCCGCGTCGAGCCCGCCCTGCGCGACCGGCGCCCATGGAATGAACGCGAGCCCGTCGCGTTCGCACACCTCCAACATGTCGTTGGCGCCCCGGTCGATGACGTTGAATCGGCTTTGGACACTGACGATATCGGCGATCTGTCGTGCCTCGTCGAGCTGCGCCACTGTGCATTGCGACATGCCGATCTCTCGGATCTTGCCTTCGTCCTGGAGCGCCTTGAGCTCACCGATCTGGTCTGCCAACGGCACTTTGGAATCCACCCGGTGCAGCTGCAAGAGATCGATCTGATCGACCCCCAGGCGCCGCATGCTCATCAGCACCTGCTGCCGCAGGTATTCGGGTCGTCCGACCGGTGGCCAGGCCGCCGGGCCGAGTCGCTTGGGCCCCGAAGGAGTGTCGATGACATCCGGTCCGTTTCGGGTCAAACCCGCCTTCGTCGCGATGATCACGTCATCGGGGTACGGATGCAGCGCCTCATACAGAATCTGTTCGGCGACATGCGGACCGTAGGAGTCGGCGGTGTCGATGAACTGCACGCCGAGGTCGACCGCCCGACGGGCCACGCCGATACATTCGTCCCGGTCTTGGGGCTCACCCCAGATCCCCCGGCCAGTGAATCTCATCGAACCGAAGCCCAAGCGCGACACTGTCTTTCCAGCAATACTGATCGTCTGCGGGTTCACATTCGCCATTGCGAATACCTCCATTTCATCTATTTCCATTGTGGTTGATGGCCCGTTGTGGCGCCGGGGCGGTGTCATATGGTCACGCCGCGGGCGGCCGCGTCGAATTCACAAAACATCCTGGTGAAGTATTCGGGCTGCTCCTCAGCCACCCAGTGACCGCAGTCCGGGACAAGCTGATCTGTCACCGAATCCGCGACCTCTTCACACATCGCCCGGAAGTTGCTGGCGAGTGGCCCGCAAGCACCGCCCGAAGCCAACACCGGGATGGTGAGCTTGCCGTGTTGTTGCAGCGCGGTGCGATTGTCGTCGGCGTCGCGGTCGAGTTCCCGGTAGATCTCACACAGTGCGCGCATGGCTCCTGGGGCTTCGAACGCGCGGGCGTAAACATCGAGGTCATCATTGGAGATCGCATCCGGCTGGTAGGTCAATTCGTCGAAGAATCGGTTGATGTACCAACGTTCACGTCCGTGCGTGAGGTACACAGCGATGTCCGGGTTGGCATGAAAGGAGAACTGCCACGCCGACTTCTGAGCCACGCGCCATTCATAGTAGGCAGTGCCCGGCAGCGGAGCTTCCATGAAGGTGGCGCTCACGACATCATCGCGGTATCGCAACGCGAAACTCAGAGCCAGCGCCGATCCGAGATCATGGCCGACAAGCGAGATGGGCTCCGCCACGCTCAGGGTCTCGCGCACAAGACGGTGAATGTCACCGGCCATGGTCCACTTGTCGTACCCGTCACGAGGTTTGTCAGACGCGCCGGCGCCGCGGTAGTCGGGCATGATCACCCGATAGCCGGCAGCGGCTAGCGGCATCATGACCTTGCGCCACTCATATCGCGTTTGGGGAGCTCCGTGGAGAAGCACGACGGTCTTAGTGGGTTCAGGTGGAGTGACAACCGTATAGCCGATACAAACCATCTTTTCAGAGTCGACCCAGGCACGACCGTGGTGGACATCGACATCGCGCGCTGTGGTCATGTTCCTTCACCTTTCTGTGTGCATGCCTGTCAGCGGCCGGCGTCGCCTCGACATTCCTGCGAAGGGGGGAGCAACCCGACCCCCCAGCACGTCCGAATCACCGCTAGGGCCACCTACCGACCTCATCCCGCGACTGAAAAACGCGGCATCTCAACGACCCATCCCTAGGGTGCGTCGCCGTTCTGGAATGTCCGCGAACACATATCGAAAACGAGGTCGCCTCAGGGCGATATCGGTCGGCGCGCGACCGCACTACGGCTGTTCGAAGAACGCGAGACGCTCATCGGGAGGGCATACGGCGAGATTCGTGCCGGCTCAACCGGCGCCCACCGCGCGCGACGGGTCCAAGAAGAGTTTCACCGCGAAGCCCGCGAGCACCGTGCCCATGACCCGCCGCAGCAGCGCCATCCATCGAGGCTTGGCCGCCAGAAACACCGACAACCTCGACGCGCTCCAGACTATGGCCGCGTTGACGGCCAGCGCGATGGCAATCTGCACCCCGCCCAATACGAGGCTCTGGATCGCCACCGAGCCGTGAGCCGGCTTCACGAACTGCGGCAGCAGGGACACATACAGCACTGCGATCTTGGGATTGAGGAGGTTGGTGACCAGCCCCATGGTGAACAGTTTGCGCCGCGACGCCGGTTTCAGATCCCTCGGGGAGAACGGAGAGGTTCCGCCCGGGCGGAACGCCTGCCAGGCTAGATAGAGGAGGTACACGCCACCCGCCACTTTCAACATCGTGTACGCCACCGGGACCACCGCGAAGACTGCCGCGAGTCCGGCCACGGCCGCCACCAGGTAGACCCCGAAGCCCACGGCGACCCCTGCCAACGAGATCAGTCCCGCGCCGCGCCCCTGGGTGATCGAGCGGGACGCCAGGTAGAACATGTTGGGTCCGGGAATGAGGACTATCCCGAACGCGACGGCCGCGATTCCTAGAACCGCCGACATCCCGACCATATGATCCATAGCTCGACCCGTTTCAGACGATCTGACTAGCGACGTGGAAGACTTCGATATCTGTTGTTCATCACGACCGTGACGCGTCCGGGTCGCCGTTGGGCAGCATCTCGCGTTCGAACGACTCGCGACCCGTAGCGTCGAAACGTGCAAGCAGTTCCTGCACTTCATCTTTCAGCAGCACGAGCTGTGACACGCCAACAAGTTCGCCGTCGATCCGGATCGGTGAAACTGTCACCAGAATGGTGGTTCTCCCGTACGGCCGGGCTACGTATTGCACCGGCTCGATCCGGCCGTCAACGAACAGTTTGAGCATGGCGTCGAACCGCGGGTTGGTGATCTTGCGGCGATGCCGTTCGTGCACGGAGTGGCCGAGATAGCTGGGGTCGCGGTCCAGGTGCTCGGACGCCCATTTGTTGTAGTACATCACCACGCCGTGCCGGTCGACGATCGTGACCCCGAGCCCGGCTTGTTCGAGCAGCCGGTCCGCCCACTCGCCCAGCGCGAAGTCCGCGGCGATCCTGTCATCGGAGATCGCGGTGCGATCAGCGTGCGTTGTCATTGAGTACCTTCCGGGTAGCCGTCGTGCCTGCCTTCCGGTATCCGGCATTAACCCAAGCGTGGACGCCCGCACCCGTGCGCACAATGAGTCTTTTTATGCGTCAGCCTTCGGTCATGACGAAGGCTGACGCGTTTGTGGTTGGTTTGATTACTGTGACTGTATGGCCTACGACCTCACCGATTTGGAACTCTTCCTGCAGGTCGTCGACCAGGGCAGCATCACCCGAGGAGCAGAGCACGCGCATCTGTCGTTGGCATCGGCCAGTGCGAGGATCGCAGCGATGGAGAAGGCTCTCGGGGCCAAATTGCTGGACCGCCATCGGCGGGGTGTGGTTCCATCTCCGACCGGGTGGTTGTTGGTGGCGCACGCCCGAGCGATCGTGGGCCAGCTTGCTCGTATGCGCAGCGAACTGGCTCGCTGCTCCGACGGACTGCAATCCATTTTGGTGGTCCTGGCGAACACGTCGGCCACCCAGACACTGGTGTCGACTGGGCTGGCCGACTTTTTGGCCACCCATTCCGACGTCGACATCGACATACAGGAGCGACCGAGCCATGAGATCGTCGCGGCTGTCACCGATGGACGCGCCGAGCTCGGAATCATCGCCGACACCGTGGACTCGGCTCAGTTGCAGTGCACGACACTGCGCCCAGACCGGCTGGTCGTAATAGTGCCAACCAGCCATCCGCTGGCGGATCGCGACCAAGTTGCGTTCAGCGCATGTCTGGATTACCCGTTCCTGGGATTCACCCAGGGAAATCCTTTGCAGGAACACCTGAATGGGCAAACCGAGCCCCTCGGCCTTCGCCCCCACTACCGGGCGCGTCTACCCACCACCGACGCGATCTGCGCCGCGGTGGCGGCCGGTGTCGGCATCGCGGTCGTTCCAGCTTTGGCCGCCGCCCAGTGGCCGTCAGGAGACCTACGCACCGTCGGCCTGACGAACGCGTGGGCGCACCGCAACCTGCTGTTGTGTTACCGCGATCGGCTGGAATTGTCCAGTCCTGCTGCAGAGTTCAGTGCACACCTGGCATCGGTCGCCTGAGCAACCACCCCATCTCCGCGTCATCTGCTGGCGGCATGAAGCTCGGTCGCCAGCGTCTGTTCGCGGGCCCACGACGCCAACCGGGCCAGATTGTCTGCGGCCGCTCCTCCGGCGGGTGCGGTATAGACATTCAACTGCAGGCCAGGTTCGGTGGGCAGATCCATGGACTCGAAGTTCAGGTCGAGCCGGCCCACCACCGGATGATTGACACGTTTGCTCCCGTATCCCTTCAGCCGCACGTCGTGAGATGCCCAGTGCTGCCGGAACAGCTCACTGGACGTTGACAATTCGCGCACCAGGGCGACCAGTTCCTCGTCGTGCGGATTACGGCCCGCTTCCAGACGCAGCATCCCGGCCGCATTTCGCGCCGCCTGCTCATAGTCGACGAAGAACGCCTCGGCCTCGCCGGGATCCAAGTACACGAACCATGCCGTGTTGGCGGGCCGTCGCGGGTCGGCCAGCACCGGTGAATACAGCGCGCGACCCAGCTGATTCATCGCGACCACGTCAAGACGCCCATTGCGAATCCACGCCGGCGCACCGGTCATGGCGTCGAGTACCTCCTGCAGCGCCGGACGCACCGTCGCGGGAGGTTCATGGCGCCGTTGGCCGTCGGGCGCCCCGGACCGCCGCGCGAGGTGGAACAGGTGATCGCGCTCCGCCTCGTCGAGCTGTAGGGCCGTGGCTAGTGCGTGAAGCACGCCTTCTGAGGTGCCGGCCAGCCTGCCGCGCTCAATGCGCACGTAATACTCGACCGAGACTCCAGCGAGTAGCGCTACCTCCTCTCGGCGGAGCCCCCCGACCCGACGTCTCCCGCCGTAGGCGGGTAGGCCGGCTGCCTCTGGCGAGATGCGGGCGCGACGCGACCTCAGAAACTCTCGGATCTCGGTGCGCAGGTCAAGCGTGTCGGCCATCCACCCACCGTAGGCCCGAACTGCACGCGAGGACAGGTACCCGTGCAGCCGCGACGGCTGAGCGTCGTCAACGATGGCCTCGCCCAGGCGGCCTACGCAGTCGTGGCGATCCCCCCGTCGACGGGGATGATGGTGCCCGTCAGGTACGCGCCGGCCCGGCCGGCGAGGAACACCGCGACACCCGCCATGTCGTCGTCGCGGCCGATCCGGCGCAGCGGGGCCGACGCGGCGATCGCCTCACCGAACTCGTCGAGGGTTGCCGCCATCATTGCCGACGGGAACGGTCCCGGCGCCACCGCATTCACCGTGATGTGCTGCGGGCCAAGTTCTTTGGCGAGCACTCTGGTGAGTTGATGTAGTGCGGCCTTGCTGCTGGAGTACGAGTAGTTGGGCCGCGCGGGGATGTGTATGGCGGCGATGCTGCCGATGTTGATGATCCGCGCGGGATCGTCGGCGGTTCCAGCGCTACGAAGTGCCGGCAGGAGCGCCTGCACCAGCCAGAACGGGGACTTCAGGTTGAGGTCGATGACCGTGTCCCAGGCTTCTGCCGGGAACGTCTCCAACGGCTCGTCCCACATTGCGCCCGCATTGTTGACGAGGAAGTCGAGACTCCCGGAGTCGGCCGTGACGAGGTGAGCGAGGCGCTCACACTCTTTGTGCCGGGACAGGTCGGCGGGGACCGCCCAGACCTCGCCGAATTCGGCCAGCTGTTCCTGCGCCTGAGCGCACGCTTCCGCGTTGCGTGAGCTGATGACCACGCGGGCACCCGCCTGCAGCAGCCCGCGCGCGATCATCATCCCGATGCCCCTGCTGCCACCGGTGACCAGGCCGCGTTTACCGCTCAGGTCGAAAAGTTCTGCATGCGTTGCGAATTTGCCGTTTGCCACGTGTCGTCTCTCTCCTTGATCGGCACCCGCTCGGCGATTTCAGCTGGGGCGAAGGAATCCGGGCGTTGCAAGCAGTGCAACCCAAGATCCGAGGCTTCGTCCTTCTGTTCAGCCGGTCACTTCTCCTAGCAAGTTAGGCGGCATTCCGTACGCCAGGGAGATCCCCGTAATAGGGGTACTGGCAGAGCCTCCCTTGTCCCGGTAGTCACGCTGCGGATCGATCGGGCCGCCCTCGCGACCGAGGTGCTAGCCGCGTACCGCGGCAACTCGCCGGTGTTCTCGGATGCCGTCACATCAAGCCGCCCTACCGGAGCCGGCGAGTGCGCCAGCGCGACAGATCCGCCTCGAGCACCGCAGGATCGCGTTCGGGAAACACCTCTCCGGTGATCTCCAGGTGCCGGATGCGGTGGAGCTGGAATCCGCGGATGCCTTCGCGCAGCCGACACCATCCCACGAACAGCCAAGCATCACCTCCGCGCAACAGACCCATCGCCTCCACGGCACGGGTGGTGTGAGTCTCGCCGTCCTCTGCGGTGTAGTCCAACCGTACGACCCGGCGCGCGGCGATCGCCTCGGGAATCAGTGCGATCGCCGCCTCGGACGGCGACCGGGCGTCGATGACGAACATCGACGCCAATGCCGCATCGACTGGGGCGAGCTGATCCTCGCGGCTGATCGCAAGGACCTTCGCCCGCGCCCGATGCGCCGCCGAACCATATGGTGAGGTCTCCAGCAGGCCAAGGCCCGCGAGCACCGCCAGCGACTCCGGCACCGTGAGATTCAGCGGCGGCAGGGAGTGTTCCCGCAGGATCGAATACCCGCCCGACGCCCCGTGGTCGGCATAGATCGGGACCCCCGCCAGCTGAAGCGACTGGATGTCACGCTCAATGGTGCGCTTCGACACCTCGAACTCCTCCGAGAGCCGAGCGGCTGACAACGGCCGCCGCGATCCCCTCAGCAGATCGACCAGCGCGTACAACCGCTCGGCTCTCCTCATGAATGTGAGTCTCCCCCGGTCTCAGGTGAGGTGCGTGCGCGTCCCGTTCACCGACCACACCTCGCGGATCAGCCCATCCTCGGCGAAGTCGAAGACATCGATCCCGCCCGCGGCAAGATCGCCGGCCTGCATGTTCCACAGCATCCGCCCGTGCGCGCCGTCTATGGCTCGCGCCACCTCGGTGAACACCACATCCGGATGCCGCTCGCGATACACGTCCAGGAACCGAGCGAAACTCTGGGCGCCCAGCACGTCGTCGCCCGGGTTGGACCCATCGGTCTCGGAGTTCAGGAAATGAATCCGGAAATCCTCACTGCAGATCCGGCGGGCAATCTCACTGTCGGTGTTCCACATCTCCAACCACACCGCGAGCGCCGCATCCGCAGCAGCCCAGTTTGTATCCACCATGTCCGCGTTCTTGTTCATGACATCAGCGTCTGGCACCGCTGCGACAACGGTATGTCGGTGTTTGTGTACCAATTCCGAGGCCCCTGATGCCACCAGCAATGAGGCCACGCTTGCCTCTAAGATCGAAAGCTCTGCCCCACGGAGATTCCCAGTGCGACAACGCCTCCGAGCGTCAGAGGGGCACCACCAAGTACGACACCGCCCGAAGCTGCTGGCCGCCTCCCCCACAAGCCATGCTGTGTCTGGATGATCGTTGGAACCACCGGCTCACACGGTTCGCCTTCCCGACATCAACGTTGCCCCCGGTGCAACCGCTCGACACCGCCAGCCGCGCCGTTGACACAGCCGTTCCGTCTTTGGTCAAGACCTCCAGCCGGCCGGAAAGTGATCGTGTCAGCCATGCCGTCAATGTAGGACCTTGGTAAGGCGTCCATAGAATCCGCGTTACTGCCGCCGATCACTCAGTCGCGTTCTTCGCGGACATCCGTGCCCTGCTCGGCGAATGCTTTAAAGTCCTGCATATGTTGCTGCGACTGCTTGCGAAAGGCCCCTGGCATCAGAAGCCCCACTAGTCGCATCAGCAGGCTGTCGAACCGGTATTCGCTCTCGCTCTCCCACAGCGTCGTCTCCGGATCGGCTTCGATCAGCCGATCTCGCACGACGCTCGACATGCCCGCGCCGACGACCTCTCGGTCGAAGTGAACGACGACTTCTCTGGGTATGTCGTTCAGATCTGCCGGATCCCGGCGCGTGATCGTCTCAGTGCACTCGATCTCCCGCTTCCCTGACCGCATCACAACCCGCGATTTGGTTCCGAGCTGCCCATGTATCCCGCTCACCGGCTCGTGCAGCACCATGCCTCGCAGCCACTCGGGTAAATGTGCCGGGTCGGCCAGCAACTGGGCCACCTTCCCCCGCGGCAGAGCGATCTCGATCGAATTCGTGTACTTCATATCGCACAGTCCTTTCTGGCGTGAGACAACAAGACCAGTTGTGAGCTTGCCGATCACGCGTCCAAATTCGCGAGCACTACGCGCCACGAAGCCATAGTCTCTGCCGGCGGATACGACACGATGAACACGGGAACGTGCGGTTACCGGGCGGTCATCGAGCACACTGGGACACGCGACCGAGCCATGGAAGGAATGATGCCGGGATGAGTCCCGTCGCCGAGTTCGACTTCATCATCGTGGGCGCCGGGAGTGCGGGCTGCCTGCTCGCCAATCGACTGAGCGCCAACCCTGATCACCGTGTGCTCTTGATCGAGGCCGGCGGCGAGGACAACTGGTTCTGGATCAAGGTGCCGGTGGGCTATCTGTACACAATTGCCAACCCCCGCACCGACTGGTGCTTCACGACCGAGGCCGATCCAGGTCTGGCCGGCCGCAGCATCCACTACGCGCGGGGCCGCGTGGTCGGCGGCTGCTCGTCGATCAACGCCATGATCCACATGCGCGGACAGTCAAGCGATTACGACCTGTGGGCACGGGCCATCGGTGACGATCGCTGGCTGTGGGGTGGCCCGGACGGTCCTGGCGAGACACTGGCGATCTACAAAGCGTTGGAAGACTACTTCGGTGGGCCCGACGATTGGCACGGCGCCGGCGGAGAGATCCGCGTCGAGCGGCCGCGGGTTCGCTGGAAGATCCTGGACGCCTGGCAGACCGCCGCTGCCCAAGTCGGCATCTCCCCGATCGACGAGTTCAACCGGGGCGACAACTCCGGCAGCGCCTACTTTCACGTCAACCAACGGCGTGGCCGCCGGTGGTCGATGGCCGATGCCTTCCTGCATCCTGTCGCGCACCGACCCAATCTCACCGTATACACCCGGACCCAGGCCTTACGGCTGCTGTTGGACAACCAGGTCCAGGAGGGTCAGCGTCGCGGGGCCTGGACGACGGCTGCGCACCGCGTCACCGGTGTGCGGTTGCTCAAGGATGGCCAGATCGTCGATGTCCAAGCCCGCAGGGAGGTGATCCTGAGCGCCGGCGCGATCGGGTCGCCGCATCTGATGCAGGCCTCGGGTCTGGGCCCGGCCGGACTGCTCGCCCAGCATCAGGTGCCGGTGGCCGTCGATCTGCCGGGCGTGGGTGAAAACCTCCAGGACCACCTGCAGCTGCGAACTGTCTACCGCATTCAGGGCGCCCGGACCGTCAACTCGCTGTACCGGAATTGGATCACCCGCGCAGGCATGGGCCTGCAGTACCTGCTGCTGCGCTCAGGACCCATGACCATGCCGCCCTCCACGCTGGGAGCTTTCGCCAAGAGCGACCCCGCGCTGGCCAGTCCCGATTTGGAGTGGCATGTGCAGCCCCTGTCTTTGCCCAAGTTCGGCGAACCGCTGCACCCTTTCGGAGCGATCACTCCCTCGGTCTGCAATCTGCGACCGAGCTCGCGCGGTCATGTGCGCATAGCCGGCGGGGATCCGTTGACCTACCCGAAGATCTCCTGCAATTACCTGTCCACCGATGCCGATCGTCAAGCTGCCGTGCGCGGCCTCCGGATGACCCGCCAGATCATGGCGGCGCCGTCGCTGGCCCGCTACCGCCCGGAAGAAATGCTTCCCGGCCCGCAAGTGGTGAGCGACGAGGACCTACAGCAGGCGGCCCGTGAACTCGGTACCACCATCTTTCATCCGGTCGGCACCTGCGCGATGGGAGCCTTTGACACACGGGGTCTTCCGCAGTCGGCCGCCACGGTGCTCGACACCGACTGTCGCGTGTACCGGGTCGCCGGGCTTCGCGTCTCCGATGCTTCGGCGATGCCGACCATCACTTCCGGGAACACCAACGCGCCGGTCATGCTGATCGCCGAGCGCGTGGCGCGGGCGATCCTGCGATAGCCGCAGGTGGCGACCGAACCCCGAAAGCTCAAGGCTCCGGATGTGCGCGTGGAACGGATCGGCCGTTGCTCACGCCCAGAATCAAGGCGACCGCGTCCTCCGAGTGGCCTGCTGGAGTCAGAACTTCCTGCAGGAGCAGGCCGCGAATCGCGGCAATGGCGACGGTAGCCATGCTCTGCGCTTGCTTGGGGTCGCGCCCTTCGCGTTCGGCGAGCGAGACCAGCATCGCGGTCAGGTCGTCGAGTGAGTCGATGAACTCAGGAAACTCCCCCGGGCTGTAGGCGGCGAGTCCTACGACGTGAAAGAAGCCGCGGACACGCGACAGCTGCCCCGGGCGGGTGTAGGTCCGCCAGATCGCCAGGGCGAGGTCGTCAAAGCTGCCCTGTAGGGCGGTCTCGAAAAGCGCCTCGTTGTCACGAGATCGCTGCTCGGTGAGCACGGCCGCCAAGACGCCCGAGAGTGACCCGAAGTGGTACCGCAGCAGGGCGTGGCTGGTCCCGGCCCGGGCGGCGACCTCACGCAGCGATACCTCCGGCGAGGGAATGCCCTCCTCGAAGGCGTCGCACAGCCGAGCGAGAAGACGGTCGCGTGCGTCGCCTCCGCGTTCCGCGCTTGACAACATCACTGCTGCAGTTTATCCATTGGATAACAATTATCCAATGGATAAGAACCGCCGAGGCACCGTGCTGTGCGGCCTGCCGAGTTGTGAAGGACCTTCGATGAACTCCATGTGGCAGGGCTGTCTCGCCGACACCGACTATTTCGAGATGCGTTCCCACGGTGGGCACGACTACGGCGTCTGGGTTACCACGCCACCGGGCTACCACCGCGCCACGACGCAGGCACCCGTCGTGTATGTGCTCGACGGAAACTGGGCTGTGGGCCTGACAGCCCCGCTCATCGTCACCCAGATGGACCCCATGCAACCGATCCAGCCCTACATCCAAGTCAGCGTTGGCTACGCGGGCGAGGCGGCACAGGACTGGGACCGACTGCGTAACAGAGACTTCGTGCCGCCCGGCGAGCCCATCGCCAAGGAGCTCATCGATGCCCTGGAGATGGGACTGGAAGCGGGCGCGAGGACACGCGAGGAAGCCGACGCCTACCTCGCCGAACTGCGCGACACCCACGCCGATGCATTCCTGAGCTTCCTTACCGCCGAACTGCACCCACGGATCGAACGCCAATATGGCACAGCCGCAAGCGGTCACGGCCTTTTCGGCTACTCCTACGGCGGACTTTTCAGCCTCTACGCCTGGCTCACCGGCTGCCCGCTCGCGACTATCGGAGCGGGCAGCCCCGGCGTCATCGCCGCCGACAGCCAGATATTCGCCCGGCTCGACGGGCTGGGTGACGCCCGGCGTGCCGGCAGGCTTCACCTGACCTTCAACGACCGAGAGCTTCTCGGAGACCTGGCCGTCTACCAGAGCCTCGCGATGAACGCGGCCACCGTTCTTCACCGCCTCACCTCACGCGGCGACGCGGTCACCAGCGAGATTCTGCACGAAACGCACGTCACCGGCCTACAGGCCTCGTTCCTCAGTTACCTCAGAACCTGCCGTTCCTAATCTGCGTCTACCGACGTGTCGATCCGGAATAAACTCCGGCCCCGGTGAACTTGGCTCAAGGGTCGCCCTTTTCCCGACTCAGGAGCAGCCATGACCCGTCCCGTCCGCGTCGCCGTACAAATCCAGCCCGGCGGCACGCCCGACTACCGTACGTGGCGCGACGCCGTTCTCGCCGCAGACGACCTCGGCGTCGACGTGATCCTCGGCTACGACCACTTCCACCGCCCGGCGGTGGAGGCCATCGTCGACGGCAAGCCGATCCTTTTAGATGAGCAGCCCGACGTCGCCAACTTCGAGGGCTGGACCGCCCTCGCGTCGTGGGGCGAGATCACCTCGCACGCCGAGATCGGGCTCCTGGTCACCGGCGTCGGTTACCGCAACGCCGACCTGCTCGCTGACATGGCGCGCACCGTCGACCACATCAGCGGCGGCCGACTGATCCTCGGCCTCGGCGCGGGCTGGTACGAAAAGGACTACACCACCTACGGTTACGACTTCGGCACCTTCGGCTCCCGCTTCGACCTGTTCGACGAGAGCCTGCTCCGCATCGAGAACCGGCTCGCTACACTGATTCCGCCGCCGGTGCGCAAGCTACCGATCCTCATCGGCGGCACAGGGCCCAAGCGCTCGCTTCCCGCCGTTGCCCGGCACGCCGACATCTGGCACGCGTTCACCGACCTCGACGCGTTCCGCAAGTCCAGTGATCTGGTCGACGAGCTCGCAGCTGGATTTGGCCGCAACGGGGCCGATATCGAACGCTCGACGCTCTGGGAGAACGCCGAGAGCGCCGATGCCTTCCGCGAGGCGGGCGTCACGTTGTTCCAGACCGAACTCACCGCCGACAACGGCTACGACCTCGCGTCTCTCAAGCAGGTGATCACCTGGCGGGACAACGGGTGAGGCATGAAGCCCGCCGCTGTTCCTTCGCAGCAAGGCAATACCGTGCGCAACGAGACTGGAGGTGCTGATGCGGGCTGCGCGCTTTCATCGATACGGAGACCCTGACGTGCTGATCGTCGAGGAGGATGCCGAACCTCACGCCGCGGCGAACTCAGTTCGCATCACGGTGCGGGCGGCAAGTGTGAACCCCATCGACTACCTACTGCGTGGCGGCGCCCTGCAGGAGGTGCTTCCACTGGAGCTCCCGGCGATACCCGGACGCGACGCCGCCGGAGTCATCGATGAAGTCGGCCCGGGTGTGTCGAACGCGAGAGTCGGCGACCTGGTGTTCGGCCTCGGAGGCGTCAGTGACACCACGGCGGAATTCGCGGTGCTGACGGCATGGAGCGCCGTGCCTCCCACGTGGTCCATAGAGCAGGCCGCCGCCGCGGGGCTTGCCTCCGCGACTGCGGCAGGCGCGATCGACGCGCTCGGTGATCTGACCGGTCGGACACTGTTGATCGAAGGTGCTGCAGGCGCCGTCGGAACCGCCGCAGCATCTTTCGCACTGGCCGCCGGGGCTCGGGTGATCGGCACGGCCCGACCCGCGAACCATCAGTACCTCACCGACCTCGGAGCCGTGGCGACGACCTACGGACCGAGGCTGACCGAACGCGTCAACGCGCTGGCGCCCGACGGCGTCGATGCCGCCTTCCATGCGGCGCCGTCCCCGTCGCTACCGGATCTGGTGGGCATCGTCGGCGACGCCTCTCGCGTGGTGACCGTCGTCGACGCCGAGGGAGCCGGGCGCCTGGGTGCCCGCACCGTGAACGCCGTCAATGATTCCGCGCTCCTCGAACGCGCAGCCGGCCTTGGTGGGCGCGGCCGGTACGCCCCTCGGGTCGACCGGGTCTTGCCCCTTGCCTCGATTCGGGAGGCACACGGATTGGCCGAGAGCGGCGCCGGCAAGATCGTCGTCACTCTGACCTGAGCGGGTGCGCAACCCTTCTCACAGTTCGGTCATCGGCGTGTCAGCGGCCCTGCGGACGGTCTGCGAAGCCAAATCCCCGTACCCCGAACGAAATCAGCGCCGGGGAAGGTGGCAATTCGCGGGCCGCGCCGGACCGCCGGAATGCGTCGACGGCAAGGGCCGCGAAGCGCCGGGCCGCGGCCTCTCGGTCAGAACGTGGCGTCGAGGCCACTCCGCGCCCGGCCAGCAGGACCAGCACGAGGTCGTCGATGACGAAGTCGTGCCGCAGCTGGCCGGCCGCCTTGGCGCGTTCGGCCAGCTGTGCAAGCATCCGCAGTAGCGACGCGCGGTGGGCGGCCAACGTGGCGATCTGCGGGTTGGTCGACATGAAGGCATCGACGAAGCCCTGGTTCCGGCTGTTGAGGACGCTGATCCGTTCGATCACCGAGCAGAACCCTCGCCACGGGTCAGGATCGGCGCAGCCGTTGTCCACGATGTCCTGACACGTTCGCATTTCGTCCGCGAATGCCGCGTCGATCAAGATCTGCTTCGTCGGGAACCGTCGATACAGGGTTGCGGGGCCGACTCCGGCACGGGTCGCGACCTCGCGCATGGTGATGTCCATTCCGCGCTCCGCGAACAGTTGTCGAGCGACCTTGAGTATCCGGCCGCGGTTGTCCTGCGCGTCGGAACGGAGCATGTGAGGCATTCGATCGGTCATGGTTCTCACTTCGCGGAAGTGGACGCGGGCGTCCGTTAACGTCGCAACGGTACCGCGAGCAACACGGGGCGAGACGGAGGCGATGGTGCGAGCAGTGGTGATCCGGGAATTCGGCGACCCGAGCGGCATGGCGGTGATCGAGGCACCGTCTCCCGTACCGGCAGCCGGGCAGGTCGTCATCAGGACCGCGGCGATCGGAGTCGGCGGCGTCGACGCCGTGATCCGCCGCGGGACGCTCGGCGGCTACGGGTTCGCCAAGGGACTGATCCCCGGCAGCGAGGTGGCGGGCGTCGTCACAGCGGTCGGTCCCGGCGGCGACCAGTCGTGGCTGGGCCGGCACGTGTGGGCGTTCACCGGTACCGGTGGCGGCTACGTCGAGCAGGCGGTTGCGAGCATCGACGACATCGTTGCGCTGCCGGTCGGCTTATCGCCGGAAGATGCGGTGACGCTGGGCAGTTCGGCGACCGTGGCGCACTTCGCCCTGGCCCATGCGCACTTCGCGCCTGGTGAGTCCGTGCTCGTGCGCGGCGCGGCGGGCAGCATCGGGATCGCGACGGTGGAACTCGCGGCGCGCGGAGGGGCGAGCGCGGTCGCGGTGACGACGTCATCGCCGGAGCGCGGCGCACGACTTCGCGACCTGGGAGCGACGCACGTGCTCGACCGCGCCGGAGACGGCGATCCTGCTGCACCGAAGTCCTTCGACGTGATCATCGACATCGTCGGTGGGACGGGCATGCCCACGTTCATCGATCGACTCGCGCCGAACGGGCGCCTGGTCCTCGCCGGCGTGGTGGGCGGGCTCCCCCCGGCAGACTTCGGCATGCGGCTCATCGGGCTGGCCTCGTTCCAGCAGTCCCGCTCGGTCGCCACGTTCAGCCTCGACACGGTCCCGGCCTCCGCCACCGCTGCGGTTCGGGCTGAGCAGTTCGCCGCGGCCGTGCGCGGCGAACTGCATGCCGTCGTGCATGAGGTCCTGCCCCTGGCACTGGCCGCCGAAGCGCACCGCCAGATGGACCTGGGCCGGGTATTCGGGCGCATCGTCCTCACGCCTTAGCTCCGACGAGTGAATGGCGTTGCGGGTCGTGTCGCGATGAATCTTGCCCGTCGGTGCAGTCTGATCTGCATGGGCAAACTCATCTATGGCTTCAACGTGTCGGTGGACGGCTACATCGCCGACGCGCAAGGCAGTATCGACTGGTCCGATCCGAGCGAAGAACTACATCAGTACTGGAACGACTTCGAGCGGCAGACCGCACTGTCGTTGTACGGGCGGCGGCTCTACCAACTGATGTCCGCCTACTGGCCGACCGCCGACACGGCCCCCGAGGCCACGCCGTTGATCGTGGACTTCGCCAGCATCTGGCGCGATATGCCCAAGGTCGTGTTCTCGCGGACGCTGGAGTCCGTCGACTGGAACTCCCGCCTGGAACGCGGCGACCCGGTCGAGGTGGTGACGAAGCTGAAAGCCGAGACCGACGGCACGCTCGAGGTGGCCGGCGCGACGCTGGCCGCACCGATCGTGCAGGCCGGGCTGGTGGATGAGTACCGACTCGTGGTCACGCCCACCGCCGTTGGCGGCGGCACACCGTTCTTTCCGACACTGCCGTCATGGATCTCGCTGCGACTGCTGGAGAACCGTACCTTCCCGGGCGGCACGGTCCTGCTGCGTTACGGGGCCAAACACGACTGAACGCGACACGGCCGACGGTCCGGGCATCCACTTCGTGCGGCTATACCTGAGCCATACCGCCGTCGATGCAGAGTTCTGCGCCTGTCATGAAGCTACTTTCGTCGGAGGCGAGAAACAGTGCGCCATTGGCGATCTCCTCGGGAAGTCCAAGGCGGCCCAACGGGACCAGGGTACTCATCTGGGTCCGGACAGCTGCCGGATCTTGACCGAAGTACTCGGCCTGTCCGTCGATGATGGGTGTGTCGATCGGTCCCGGGCTCAGCACGTTGACCCGAAGACCGCGATCACCGAACTCGGCCGCCCAGGTCCGCGCATAGGAGCGCACCGCAGCCTTGGCCGCGCTGTAGGTCCCCGACCCGGCAAGTCCCTTGACTGCCGTGACCGAGCCCAACAGCACGATGGAGCCGCCCGGTCGCAGCAGCGGCAGCGCCTTCTGCACGGTGAACAGCGTGCCGCGGGCGTTGAGGTCGAAGGTGCGGTCGAAGTGTTCCTCGGTCACGTCCCCGAAGTTCACCCGCTCAATGCTTCCGGCGTTCGCGACGATCACATCGAGATGCCCGCTGTCCTGACGGATGGCCTCGACCACATTGTCGAGATCACCCGACACCGTGGCGTCCGCGGTGACCGCGGTGACGTGTCCCGCAATGGATGCCTGCGCGTTATCGAGCGCCTCCTTCCGTCGCCCCGTGATGTAGACGTGGGCGCCTTCGCGCCCGAATCTCTGGGCGATCGCCAGACCGAGCCCCGCACTCCCACCGGTCACGAGGGCAACCTTGTTCGCCAGACGCATGCTTTCTCCTTGAGTTGATGTGACCGCGATCATTGCTGCGCGTTGCGCCAGGCGAGCATCTCGTTGAGGACGGAGAAGTCGTAGCCCTCATCGGTAGGGTGGATTTCGGTGGTGAACATCGTCGCACCGGCATCGCGGAAGGCGTTGGCGCTGATGGCATCTTCCCACCCCACCGACCGCTCGATGTCGGCGCCGGCGCGGCCTGCGGCGGCGGCGAGGTCGTCGAGGCGCGCGCTGGCTTCGTGGAACTTGTCGAGACCGATGTAGGTGTGCCAGATGTCGGCGTGTCGGGCTACCGCGGGCAGCGTGCGCTTGAAACCGGATCCGCCGATCAGGATGGGGATCTTGCGTACCGGGGCGGGCTTGAGGACCGCGAGACGCGCCGCAATGCGGTCCAATCCGGCGTCGAAGAGGTCGAAACGGGTCTTCAACGTGCCGAAGTCGTAACCGTATGTGGCGTAGTCCTTTTCGTACCAGCCGGCGCCGAGCCCGAGGATCAGTCGCCCGCCGCCGATGTGATCGACGGTGCGGGCCATGTCGGCCAGCAGGTCAGGATTGCGGTACGCGATACCGCTGACCAGAAGCCCGATCTCGGCGCGGCTGGTGATTTCACCCCACGTGGCCAGCGCCGTCCATCCCTCGAAGTTGTTCACATCGGGTTGGACCTCGTCGAGCACGGGCATCCCGCCGACGATCTCGGTGAACGTGGGTCTGTGGAAGTGGTCGTAGCCGAGGATCACGTCGGTGCCGAGGTCCTCGGCGTGCAAGACCGCGCTGCGCCAGGTCTGGTAGTCCGGTGCCCCGCCGGGCCACAGTTGCACGCCGATGCGTAGGGGTCGACTCATCTGGTGTCTCATCTCTTCTTGTTGGCGCCGTTGATGATTGGGGCGTTCCGGTCGCGTTCGGCGTCGATCGGCGCCGGTGTGGACCACGGTAGAACCAGCTAGATATAGACGCAAATAGTGGCAATGTATGCTCTGTATTGACAATGTCTATGTCACCTCGAAGGTGGATTCGAATGAACCTGCGCCAGTACGAGTACGCCCTGGCGGTCGCCGACGAGGGCTCCATGACTGCGGCGGCAGAACGTCTGCGGGTCACCCAGCCCTCGCTGTCGCAGCAGATCGGCGCCCTGGAGAAGCACCTCGGGGTCCAGCTGTTCACCCGCACCCCGAACGGGGTGACGGTGACCGTGGCCGGGCGGGCTTTTCTCGCCGAGGCGAAGATCGCGACGACCGCATCCCGGCGTGCCGTCGCGGCCGCCCGCGCCGCCGACGGGGAACTGGCAGGCGAACTCATCGTCGCCGTCCACATGGGCCTGGGAGCACGCCAACTACCCCAGGCATTGGGACAGCTGCGTAATCGCCACCCGAAGCTACAGGTGACCCTTCACGAGGAGCCCGATCCCGCCGATATGGAGCGACTGGTCCGTCAGGGAACCCTGGATATGGTTCTGGTGCACCGTATCCCGGTCGGGTGTACGTTCGACGTTCACCGGCTGGGCGAGGAAGCCTACGTCGCCGTCTTACCGAAGGGGCACCCGCTTCTCTCCGACGGAGCCGCCCTGCGGCTGCAAGACCTGGCGCCAGAGGGGTGGATCCGATTCCGGGGTGCCAGCCTGCTCGACGACTACCTCGCCCGCCTGCTCGCCGACGCGGGCCTCAGCCCGCACACGGTCGCCCGAGCGTCACAGATCTCCACTGCGGTGCGGCTGGTGGCGCAGGGCCTGGGCGTCACGGTGGTTCCGGCCTCGGCCATTCCCGAAGGCTTCGAAGAACTGGCCCGCCCGCTACTGCCCGCCCTGACCGAGCCTGTCCTGGTCGGTGTGCGACGCAATCCAGGTGCCGCGGAGGCTGCCATGCTCGACCATCTCAACCAGCAGAACTGGTGCGGCGCAGGCCTCCTCTGTCCCCCTGCAACGGTTTGAGCGTCCGGCCGTCGACCGAGTTCCCAGCTGTGCGCAGCTCCCAGCGCTGCATCCCGAGTGCATCGGCAAGGTTGCGCTGCAGCGCGACGCCGGACGGCAGCGTGCGCCAGAATATGGTCACCTCGGCGATCTTGCCGTCCGCGTCGAGCAGGACGTAGAGCATTCCGTCGACCGCGGCGTCTCCGATCTGGAGCCGGTAGAGCGCCGCGTGGTGGGTCTCGCCGCTGAGGACCTCCAGATAGGTGTCGTCGACCGCGAGTCTGTTGACCGTCCTTATGGTTTCCACGGCGGCTCCTCGGCCGGTGACTTGCTCGCCGAGTGGGCCGTACAGCACCACGTCCTCGGCGAGTAGACGGGTGAGCGTGTCTTTGTCTGCGCCGGCGTGAATGCAGTCCACGAAGGACTCCAAAGTGTCGCGGTGCGGGGCGAACGTGGTCATGGTTAATCCTCTTTGCAGGTGAATTGCGTTGGTGTACCTAGCCTGTCAGCCGGTCGGCGAAGTAGTTGCCGTTGTCCAGATCGGCGAGCAGGCTGGGCTGAGTGGGTTCCCATCCGAGGGTCTGGCGCGTGATGAGGTTGGTCGCGGGGAGGTCCATCGTGACCGGATGCGCGAGGAACCCAAAGTATCCCGGCAGCATGAGTACGTCCGCGGGAACGCTTATGGTGGGCAGGCCAAGCCGGCTGCCGATGGCCTCGGCGATCTCGCGGAACGGGATGCCCCCGTCCTCAATTGCGTGCCAATAGCTGCCGGCCGGACCCTTCTCCAGGGCCAGGCGGAACAGGGAGGCGACATCGTGGATGTGCACGGCGCCCCAGATGTTTTCGCCGTCTCCGGGGTAGCCGGCGAAGCCCTTCTCCTGCGCGATCGCGATCAGCCCCGGAAGGAAGCCGGCACGGTCGGTCGTGCTGTGCGCGATGGTGGGTAACCGCACGATCGACGATCGGACTCCCCGCTCGGCGAGGCCGATTACGGCGAGTTCCACGGCATTACGGAACCGCAGGGTGCCCGTGTACTCCTCCCCGCCCGGAAGGGCCGGGTCGTCCTCGGTGGCAGGTCGGCCCAGGCGGCCGGGCGAGGCCATACTGCCGGCCGCGACCAACGGCTTCCCGGTTCCGGCGAGCGCCTCGCCGTACGCGAGCATGATCGGGACCTCCGCGGCGGTCACGGCGTCGATCCCGCCGGACGCAAGCAGGTCTTGCCGGTGCGCGACATGGATGACGCCGTCGGAGTCCGCGGCCGCCTCCTTGAGGCCGTCGAGATCCTCCAGGGTGCCGCGACGCACCGTGGCGCCCAGCGCGGACACCGCCGCCGCGGCCGTATCCGACCGGGCCAGACCGGTGACCTGGTGCCCGGCTGCGATCAGCTCGGGGATGATGTACGAACCGGAATGGCCGGTCCCGCCAGTGACGAAAACGCGCATGCGACTGTCCTTTTGAGGTAGTTGAAGCTCAGCTGAGAACGTTGACACCGAGGAAGAAGTCGGTGTGCTTGATGGAGTGGTTGAGCAGACTGATCTCCAGCAGGCCGGCGTGCTCCAATGCCCGCGCCATCGGCAGCGGCCCGGCGTCCAGTGGACGCAGTCCCAGGCTCTCGATGAACGCCGACACCTGTTCTTTTGCCTGCGCGTCGTCGCCGGCGATGAACACGTCCACTGCGCGACCATCGTCCAGAACATTGGCGAACAGGGTGTTGAACGCCTTGATCACGTGCGCGCCCGCCGAGGCCGCCTTGGCGATCTCCTGCGCGCCGGAACTGTCCTCGGGGGTGACAAAGCCCGCGAGATCGGGGGCGACGGGGTTGGTGATGTCGATGACGACCTTGCCGTCAAGTGCGTCCCCATACTGCTTCACCACCGCCGCCGCACCGGCGTACGGCACCGCCAGGACGACGATGTCCCCGGCCGGGACGGTGCCGGCCGTCCCGACCGTGGCGCCGCCGAGCGCGGCCGCCAATTCTTTGGCTTTGGCCGGGTCGCGGCCGATGATCTCGACCACGTTGCCGCCCGCGAGCGCCCGGGCGGCCAAGGCGCCGGCCATGTTTCCCACGCCGACGATGCTGATACTGCTCATGAGGTGTCCCGTCCTGGTTGACGATCGTAAAAGTTGATGTCTCAACCATATGCCTGGAAATGATGACGCGTCAACCAATCGGGGTAGGATGGGGCGATGGAACCGAACTGGCTGAACGCCCGTGAAGACCGCGCCTGGCGGGCCTTCGTGTTCGCGCATCAACAGATCGAAGTCCACCTGAACCGGCGCCTTCAGAGATTGGGCTTGTCCGGCGCCGACTACGAGGTCCTGGCGGTGCTCTCGGCGCTCGACGGAGATCGCATGCCCGCCCGCGCCCTGTGCGACGCACTGAGCTGGGAGAAGAGCCGCCTCTCCCACCAGCTACGGCGCATGGAGAAGGACGGGCTGCTCAGCCGCGAGCCCAACCCCGACGATGCCCGTAGCACCCTGGTCCGCCTGCTTCCGGCGGGCCGCGCCGCCATCGAGAAGGCGGCACCCAGGCATGTGGAGGACGTCCGGGAGAACTTCATCGACCTGTTCACCCCGGCTCAGCTCGACACCCTCGCCACCCTCAACGAACGAGTCCTGCGCCACCTGGCCACCATCCACGACTCCCCCGCCGACGACCAGCCTGCGTGACTTTTCACGCTCGGCAGTGGCGTCCAGCTCAATAATGACCACTATCCAGATAGTTGCTATTATCTGAAATATGACGACGGGTGAATCACCGCGGCGACGCAAGACTCGTGCGCAAGCGCAGGCGGAAACGCGTCAACGACTGCTGGAAGCCGCGGCGGCCACGTTCGCGCGCAAGGGCTATGCGGGCGCCTCGCTCGACGAGATCGCCGATGCGGCCGGATATTCGGTTGGCGCGGTGTATTCCAACTTCTCCAGCAAGGAGCAGGTGTTCTGCGAGTTGATGGCCGAGCGCGCGGCCGATCGAGTCGGGACCGTTGCCGATGCGCTGCGCTCGGCCAGGGATCAGCCGGGAGGCTCACTTGGTGCGCTGGGGCGGCTGCTGATCGATGCCGCCGACAAGAACATCGAGGTGGCCGCGTTGCAGACCGAGTTCTGGCTGCACGCAATCCGCAACCCCGACACCATGGAGATTCTGGCCGCGGGCACCCGCAGGACGCTTGACCTGCTGCGTGACGTGGTCGCCGAACTGCTCGACGAGCATCACGTCGACCAAAGCGTCGTGCCGCCGGAGACCTTCGCCGTCAGCGTGCTTGCGCTCTATCAGGGGTTGATACGCCAACGCCGAACCGATCCGTCCCGAGTGTCCGAAGAACTTTTCGGACAGGTCCTTTCCTGGCAGCTCGCCGGGATGCCCAAACTCCCCGACAACTGAGCGGAACCCGTCATGGATCAACTCGCGGATCAAGTCAAATTGGTCTTCGTGTACGGCATCCCAGCCTTCCTGCTGCTGATGGCCGTCGAGTACTACGGCTACTACCGGGAGAAACGCGAAAACCAGCCACCGCCGCCCGGCATCAAGCGGGGCATATCGGGACGCGACACCGCCACCAACGTCTCCACCTACGCGATCAGGCTGGTCGTCGCACCATTGGAGAAGTTCATCGAATTACCCATCGTGGCAATGGCCGCGGCATTCGCCCCGATCACACTGCCGGCCGGGCAATGGTGGACGTGGGTGTTGGCACTGGTGCTGGCCGATGCGGTCTACTATGTCAAACACCGTATGTCACACCGCATTCGGATGTTCTGGGCCGAGCACAGCGTGCACCACTCCAGTCAGTACTTCAACCTGTCCACGTCGCTGCGGCTGCCCTGGCTGGTCCCCGGCTCGTTCCTGAAGTCGGTCGTCGGTATTCCGATGGCACTCATCGGAATACCGCTGTGGGTCATCTTCCTGTGCCAGGCGATCGTGCTGCTCTACCAGTTCCCGATCCACACCGAGCGGATCGGCAAGCTGCCCAAGATGATCGAGTACGTCTTCAACACGCCGTCGCATCATCGTGTGCACCACGGCGCCAACAATCCCTACCTCGACAAGAACTACGGTGGCATCCTGATCATCTGGGATCGGCTGTTCAACAGTTACGCCGAGGAGATCGAACCGGTCCGCTACGGGTTGACCAAGAACATCGACACCGGCAATCCGATCAAGGTCAACTATCACGAATTCGCCGTGATGGTTCGTGACGTCTGGCGGGCGGCTACCTGGCGCGGGCGGGTCGGCTACCTGCTGCGCCCGCCGGGCTGGCAGGAATCAACGACGCAGCACCACCAGGAGCCGGTTTCCATCTCGTGACGATCACCCCGTCTACAGCCCGGACGGTACGACCTTGCCGTTGACCGTCACCTCGGCCTGGCCGGTCTTCGAGTTGTATGCGATCTGACCGTGCTCGAACGTCGACACGAGCAGATCACCGGTGGGGGTTTCGTCGCTGGTGGGGACGCCCAGCGGACCCGCTGAACCGTTATCGCCGGTGGGCGCGGGCACACCATCGGGGTTACGCGGGACGTTCCAGGCCTCCCGGATCTTGCCCACGGTGATATACGCGGGCGTGCCCGCTTCGTCGTTCTTGGCGACGATCGCGCCGCCCTGGAACTGCTGGAACACCACGCCACTGTCCCGAGTGCCCGCGTTACGGTCCCCGGTCAGCGGCTTGCCGAGTGTCTGCTTCTGGTCCTCGGTCGCCGACGAGTACTTGGCGGCAATCGGGCCGGTCAGCGTCACCTCGACGTCCCTCTCCCCGATGAGCTTCACCTCAGAGGGGGGCGGCGGGGTTGCCGACTCAGAAGTGGCGATCAGCCCGACCTGAGGTGACGCCGGGGTGTCGACGCTGTTGCCATTGCTGCAGCCCACCGTGATCAACGCCGCGGCGGCCAAGCCGACGAGCGCCGTGTGGCGGTATGCGACCGAACTCATGAGTTTCCTCTCAAGTCTCCCTGCGCTGTGGTTCACGTTACGGTTGAACCCTTGTCGGGCCGGACTATAACCGAACACCACATGGATCGCGCGGACGATCGCGGTCTTCACCGGGGCGAGCCACGGGCCCAGCGGGCGAGATTCTGCCCTGCAGAATCGCCTCTAGCTGCAACGATACTGCCCGTTGAGCACACAATTCGTCGGTGGTGAGTAGGAACCGGTCAACACGCCCCTCATGCCACCTGTGGCCGAACCACCCGGCGCGATAATGCGATTCCAATTCGCGGGGGTGAGCACATAGTGCGTGCCGTACTGCGCGAAGTTGCTACTCCACGTATGTGAGACGGATTCACCCGCCGGCAAGTCGAATTCGAGCCGCCAATCCGTCATCGGCACCGTGCCGGCGTTCACGATGGTGAAATGGCCGATGAAACCGGTCTGCCACGTCGATGACACCGATAACCTCGCCGCGGCCGCGGCCGCATGGGCTACCGGGGTGATCGTCAGTCCGGAGACAGCGATCAGCAGCGCCGCGAAGGTCACGTGAACCGCTGCGCTCCAGCACTTCAGGTAATCGCCCGGGCCGGCCACAGCAGTCAACACTAAGGCCGGACGGGCGACGCCGGCCGGGCATCGCGGGCACGCTGCGGTACCTTTGCCGAACTGGAATCGTCACGAGATATTCGGCGATGAGCGGTCAGGTGACCGGTTGCAGCGTGCGGGCGGCCTGGCCGTACAAGTCGGCAGCGGCGCCCATGGCGGCGTTGACCGTGTTGTAGTAATGGGTACCGACCCCGCCGTGGTACCTGAGCAATTGGGGGTTCTGCGCGAGCGTGGCCGCCAGCACGGTGTCACTGGTGATGCGGTACTTCGCGAATGCCTCGGTGAATCGGACGATGAAGCGGGCGATCGATTTGTTGGGGTCTTGGCGTTCGGCGACGGTGCCGAAACTGGCCTTCTCCTGAAACAGGCCGATGACCTCATCAGCCGCGCCCCCCGGGCCGCCGTAAGCCTGCACACCGCCCGACGCGGTCGGGCGGAACGTGGACTCAATTTTCGCGGTGGCGATGACGGTCTTGATCTGGTCTTCGCTCAGCCTGGCGGCCTGGCCCTGGCTCACGATGGCCCTGACGATGTCCTGCGCGCTCGAATCTTTGGTCACGACCACCGGTCTGGGGGCAGGGGCCGCGGCCGTTGCCCTGGGGACCGCCTCGGCCACCGGACGCTGCTCGACCGCGACCTCGGCATGCCGATGCATCTGCGGAGAAAGCAGGGTCGCACCGCCGAGGCCGGTCACAACCAGACAGGTGGTGACGATTGCCCTGACCAGTCTCGGTTTTCCGAATGTCTCCATCGGGTGGTCGACTTTCGGCATAGTCTTGCTCTCCTCTGTGGGGGTTTGAACTTGTGGCTCCCTGTTTCGGGCACGAACACCCCCTCCAACCCCGCCTCTCGACGCTGGAGAACAGGGTTGGACCACGCACTGGAGCTATCCGGTGGCCAAGCACCGAGCTGACCAGATGTGCGCCGGTAAAAGTTTGCTGCATGCGTCACGGCCGCGGCCGGCCCGTGAGCCGGCCCACCGTCGGCACGTCACATTCGTGGCATTGCGACCCGAGTTTGCCGCGATGTGAGCTGTGCCACTTTTCCTGCTACTACTGCAATGTAGTAATTAGCCGCGAACTGTATTCGAACATCCCGGATCTGGCAAAACCGCAGTACAAAGCCGGCTGCGAGCCGTTCATGAACGGACGATCGATGGTCGGCATTCCGTTTGCCAACAGGGCGTCGGCGCGGGGAATGCCGGTGCGGACGTCGACCGTTGTTGAATCCGTCGACACCCACACCGAACGGGACCTTGATGGCTGACGGAAGACTCAACGGCACGACCGCATCGGTGTCCGGCGCGTCCGGCGGCATTGACTGGGAGGGCGCGACTGGGCGACAGCAAGGGCGCACCCGACGCGACCACCGGTAATCCCCTGTCCCCCAACGACATCGCGGCCGCCGTCGTCTACATGGCCACTCAGCCATCGCATGCCGCGGTCAACGAGATGCTGATCCGACCCACCGAGCAGGCGGTATGACCGCACGGTAGAGCGCTCACTCATGTTTGCTGGGGGTGAGCCCCGGCGACAGCTTCCCAGTGCGGTGAACTAAACTGGCGACTCAAGTTATGGAGTCCGACGCCATCCGCCCCTACCCGTCGATTCTTGCGCGGCGATGGTCGTACCGATCGAAATGACGATCCAGTGAGGTGATCTGGTTTGGCCGACGCGCCATTCGGACGTAGCGCCACCCCGCTTCTCTCGGATTGGTATCGGCACGACCTCGACGGACTTCGCGGCGTTGCCATTGCGCTGGTAGCGGTTTTTCACGTGTGGTTCGGCAGAGTATCCGGCGGCGTCGATGTCTTCCTGGTGCTCTCGGGGTACTTTTTCGGCGGGTCGGTGCTACGCACCGCACTCGCTCCGGGCGCGTCACTGGTACCGCTGCCCAACCTGCGCCGGCTGATCCGGAGATTGCTTCCCGCGCTGGTCGTGGTGCTGGCCGCATGCGCGGTTCTCACCGTGCTGATTCAGCCCGAAACGCGGTGGGAAGCGTTTGCCGACCAGAGCCTGGCCAGCCTGGGTTATTACCAGAACTGGCATCTCGCCGGCAGTGCCTCCAACTATGCGCAAGCCGCCCAAGCGGTCAGTCCGCTGCAGCACATCTGGTCGATGTCGGTACAAGGCCAGTTCTACGTGGCGTTCCTGACACTGGTCTTCGGGATCGCGTACCTACTGCGTCGGTCGCTGGTCAAGCACACCCGCAGCGTGCTCCTCGCGGTCGTGAGTGCACTGTGCGTGGCATCGTTTTGCTTCGCGATATTCGCTCATGCGGCCGATCAGATGACCGCCTACTACAACAGTTTCGCCCGCGCCTGGGAACTCCTCCTCGGTGTGCTGCTCGCCTACCTCGCGCCGCATATCCGCTGGCCGCTGTGGCTGCGGACCGCGGCCACGAGCGTGGGCCTGCTGGCCCTGTTCTCCTGCGGTGCGCTGATCGACGGGGTGATGCAGTACCCCGGTCCGTGGGCGCTGGTCCCGGTCGGTGCGGCCGTACTGATCGTTCTGGCCGCCGCCAACCTGAACGCCGATGCCGGCGACCGGGCGCCGTATCCGAACCGGATGCTGGCGACGAAGCCGTTTGTGGCGCTGGGCGGCGTGTCGTACTCGCTGTACCTGTGGCATTGGCCGCTGTTGATCTTCTGGCTCGCGCACACCGGTGAACGCCGCGTCAGTTTTCTCGAAGGTGCCGCTGTGCTGGTGGCATCGGGCGTGTTGGCTTATCTGACCACTCGATTTGTCGAGACGCCGCTGCGGTCCGTGCGCGCGCCTTCGCCGGTTCGCGACCTGGGCCGGGCACCGTTGCGGGTGCGGCTCCAGCGGCCGACGATCGCATTGGGCACGGCGGTCACGCTGCTCGCCGTCGTGCTGACGGCGTCGGCGTTCGCCTTGCGCCAGCACGTGGTCGTGAAGCAGCCACTCACCGAGCAACTGACCACGTTGTCGGCGCACGACTATCCGGGGGCACGGGCGCTGACCAGCAACGCGAGAGTGCCCGAACTGCCGATGCGGCCCACGGTTCTCGAAGCCCGCCGGGATCTGCCTGCCGCCCCGTCCGGGGGTTGCACCAGCGCCGCCGAATACCCGGCACTCGTGACCTGCACGTCCGGAGATGTCCATGCGGAACGCGTCATGGCGGTGGTCGGCGCCTCACACTCCGAACACTGGATTCCGGCCCTGGATCAGCTGGGCCGACAACACCACTTCAAGATCGTCAGCTATTTGAAGATGGGCTGCCTGCTGACCACCGAGCAACTCCCGACCATGGACACCCCGCCCGAGCCCTACACCAACTGCCACCAGTGGGTCGAGCACGTGATACCGAAGTTGATCGACACCCGCCCCGACTACGTGTTCACCACCACCACCCGACCGAACGAACACGGGGGCGGTGACTACACCCCCAAGGGTTATGTCTCGATCTGGAAGACGTTGTCGGCGCACGGTATCGGCATCCTCGGGATCCGAGACAACCCTTGGGTCGTGCACGACGGTGAGCTGGTCGACCCGGCCGACTGCCTGGCCGGCGGCGGCGACGCCATCAGTTGCGGGGTGAAGCGCTCGGACGCGCTCGCCGACCGCGACCCGACGGCGGACGTGGCACAACGACTTCCGCTGATGCAGACACTCGATATGAGTGACGCCATGTGTGGGGTCGAGTTCTGTCCGGCCGTAGAGGGAAACGTGTTGATCTACCGGGACTCCCACCATCTCTCCGCCACCTATGTCCGCACCCTCGCCGAGGAACTCGGACGCCAGATCGCGGTGACCACCGGCTGGTGGCGCCTCCCCTGATCGAGGGTCAGCGGTCGGCGGGCGTGGTCCGGGACAGTTCGAAAACCGGAATCACTCGGCAGGTTTTGGGGTAGGTGTCAATCCGCGGACAGATTTCGACGATCCTGGCGAATGCGGTGTCGCGCTCGTCGCCCGAGATCTCGTGCGCGACGACATCGTAGCTGTCCTCGCCGATCTCGATGTGCGCGTGGGGGTGAGCCCGCAGATTGTGTACCCACGCCGGGTGCTGCGGGGCTCCCCCTTTGGTGCCCACAACGAGAATCCTGCCGTCAACGATGAAGTACTCCAACGGCGTCTGACGTCGTCGGCCGGACTTGGCGCCCGTCATCGTCAACAGGACGACGTCGGAGTCGGCGAACGGACCACCGACTCGCCCGTGATTGGACCGGAACTCTTCGACCACCGCGGCGTTGAAGTCCGTCAGGAGCTGCGGATTCGCCTCTGTCTCGGCGTACGTCGGTATCCGAGGAACGTTCGATTCGTGGGTGCCCCTGTGGGCCGGGCCGTCATCAGTCATCGCTAGTGAAACGTCACGACGGCCGACTTCAATTCCCCGCTCCCCGGCACGCGGCGTCCGTCGGCGTCAGCAACCGATACTCCATGACTCCCGCGATCATTCAGTTGAAAGCCCGAAGGCTTTTGGGTACACCACCTCACCGCATGGGACGGCTCGCTCAGGATCGAGCGCCAGCGCGAGGAACGTGTCGTCCGGCACGGCGAATGGCGCAGCGATGCCGAGCCGGGACGCCGGGGTGAATCCGAAACGCGGATAGTACTCGGCGTGCCCAAGCACCACGACCGGGTTCTCGCCCCGAATTCGGGCCTCCTCGAGCCCCATCCGGATCGCTGCCGAGCCAGCCCCACTGCGCTGAGCGTCGGGCACGACCGCACAAGGCCCCAGCGCGAGTGCAGGCTCACCGCCGATTGCGCACCGGGTGAGCAACGCGTATCCCATGATCACGCCGGCCCGGTCGCAGGCGACGATCGACAGGCCGTCGATCCATGCATCGGGATCGTCTCGGAGCGCGTCGACCAGATTGGCTTCCAGCTCCGTGGGAAACGCCGCCGCGTTCACGGCGCGAATACGACGGATGTCCTCGGGACGCTCGGCTCGGGTACTCCACACCTGCACGTATCTACAGTAACGGGGGTTCCCAATGCTTTTCGCCCACAGTTCGTGCGCAGGTCAGGCGTGTGACGCAGTTCGGTGCCGGGCACTGTTGCCCAACCATCGGTCACGACTGCAGCTGCCCCAGGGTGACCTGCACGGTCTGAGAGTCGCCCGACTGGTCGTCGTAGGTCAACGTGACGGTGTCCCCCGGCGCCCGGGAATGCACGGCGGCGACGAGCGCGTCGGGACCGTCGATCACCTTATCGTCGAACTTGGTGATCACGGCACCGTCGGGCAGGCCTGCGGCAGCTGCCGGGCCACCTTCGACGACGCCCGCCACGGCTGCGCCATTCTCGCCGTTGCCGGCGAGCTGAACACCCAACGACGCGCGCTGGACCGTACCGGTCGAAACCAGTTCGTCGGCAATCCGTTTGGCCTGATCCACCGGGATGGCGAAGCCAAGGCCGATCGATCCGGCCTGACCGCCGCCCTGCGAGTCCTGCCCACCGCCCAGCGAGGCGATCGCCGAGTTCACTCCGATCAGATCACCGTTCATGTCCACCAGAGCACCCCCGGAGTTGCCCGGATTGATCGCGGCGTCGGTCTGAATGGCGCTCATCACCGAGTGCTGGCCGGTCTGCGCGTCGCCGGTCGACACCGGGCGATCCAAGGCACTGATGATCCCGGTGGTGACCGTGCCCTGCAGACCCAACGGCGAGCCGATCGCGACGACGTTCTGCCCCACTTTGAGGTCCTTCGAGGAGCCGATCGTGATCGGGGTCAGCCCGGACACGTTCTGGGCCTTCACGACCGCGATGTCATCGGCGGGGTCGGTCCCGACGACGGTGAACGGCGCGCTGCGCCCGTCGGACATGGTCACCGTCGCCTGCATGGCGCCGCCGGCTCGGGCCGACGGGCTGTTCGACGGTCCGGTCGAGTCGTCGCCGCCGGGGAATTGACCGCCGGGGAAGAGACCGCGCGGCAGACCGGGGAACGGGCCGCCGGGTGAGGCCTCGGCGGCCAACGGCCCCTGATCGTCGGCACCCTCGGCGGCCGATGCCACCACGTGATTGTTGGTGAGGATCAGCCCGTCGCCGGTGAGGACGATGCCGGACCCTTCCTCGCGTCCCTGTCCGGTCTCGATCTGCAGCTTCACCACGCTGGGCAATACCTTGGCGGACACGTCTTCGACCGATCCGGCCGGTGCCGAGCCCTTCGGTTGAGCAGGGGTCGATCCCGTTGTCGGCAGCGGCTTTCCGACCTGCTGCGGCGCCGATGCCCTGGCCGCGGACGCGGCGGGTCCGGAGTGGTCGACCACCGCCACCGCCGTCACCGCGCCGGTCGCCATGGCCACCACGGCCGTGCCGGCAACCAGAACCCCGATTCGGGCTTTCTTCCTCGGTTGCGGGTTGTCGTGGGCCTGCGGACCCTCGACATCCTGGTGCATCGTCTGGTCCATCTCGGGGCGCGGCCCGTAGGGCGGCTGAGGATGCTGATATCCCGCGCGGCTCCACGGACTGAGGTGCTGCTGATCAGGCACCCGCCCCGTGGTCCACTCGCCGTTGCTACCTTGTGACGACCTGCCCGACCAATGATTCATTGCGACCGCTTCTTCCCTGCGACACCGACATATATGCGCCATGCCGGCGCCCACCTAATATCGTGAACGGGCCTACTGAGGGTTTGCTGAGATTGGGTTCGGTTCTGGCCAAGACTTTCACAGCAAACTCCCGATGTAAGCGCCACGCCGACAACGGGAGTCGCCGGCCAGGGACTACGGTCGCCACAACCGCCGAGCGTGCCCGTCCCCGGCATCGCAGATGAGGCTACGATTGCCGGGTGCGGGAACTAGGCGATCAGGACCTCGGTCGACCGCCGACGACGCAATCGTTTGTACTTCAAGAGCTCAGAAGCTGGCTGATATCCGGCGAGGTTGCGCCCGGGTCACGAATTCACCAGGAGGCGCTCGCCGAACGGTTGGGTGTCAGCAGGCACCCGGTCCGCGAGGCGCTGCAGATCCTCAAAGGCGAGGGCCAGGTCGCCTACATTCCCCAGCGCGGGTACTACGTCGCGGATCTCGACCCGGCCGAGCTGCATGAGATCTACCTGCTTCGAGAAGTGTTGGAGAACAAGGCGACTGAGTTGGCCACACCGCTGCTCAACACCGACGATATCGATGCGCTCGAGGCGATCTACGACGAGATCGACTCCGCCATGGCCAGGGACGACATCGCGGCACTGATGGCGGCGAATCGGCGGTTTCATTTCCGCTTGCTCACCCCGTGCGGACTGTCCCGACTGATGCGGCTGGTGTCGCAGCTGTGGGATCAGTCCAACCCCTATCGCTTCCGGCACTTCGGCGAGGTCGCCAACCGGGAGATCAGCCAGCGTGAGCACCGGCTGATGCTCGACGCGGCGCGCGCCGGCGATACCGAGCGCCTCATCAAACTCAGCGACCAGCACCGCGCCCATGCGGTGCCGACGTTGAAGCGGACGATCGGGCGCGAGCAGCAGTCCTGAGCGGACGCTCGTATCGAGTGACTCTTGACACCTTGTAGAAATGTATCCAAAATAATGTCGCCACTTGGAGGAGGGTCTTTGTCGCAACAACTCGAGTCCGTAGCCGGGGCCGGCCACGCTGAACCGGCCCGGTCCAAGACGGTGTACGCACCCGAACAGGAGGGGCTGCGTTTTCCCGCCATGCCCGTCTTCGATTCCTACGACCAGGAGCGGGTCCACCGTCGCCAACGGTTGGCGGCGTCGTGCCGGATCATGTACGAGCTGGGATACGAATACGGCTTCGCAGGCCATCTGACCGTCCGGGACCCCGAGAGCCCCGACCTGTACTGGACGAACCCCTTCGCGGTCAGCTTCGGGCAGGTCCGGGCATCCCAGATGATTCTCGTCGATCATGCGGGCACCGTCGTGGAGGGTGACTACGCGGTGAATCGGGCCGGATTCGTCCTGCATGCCGCGATCCACGATCACAACCCCGATATCGTCGCCTCGGTGCACGCCCACACGATCGACGGCATGGCGTGGGCCGCGCTCGGGCGCAAGCTGGATCCGATCACCCAGACGGCGTGCGGGTTCTTCGAGGATCAGGCCCTGATCACCGCCCAGGCGGGGGCGGTGGTGGTCGAGAAGTCCGCCGGACGAGAGGTCGCCGAGGCATTCGGCAACGCCAAGATCGCCATCCACCAGAATCACGGTCTGTTCGCGGCCGGACGCGAATCCCTCGACGAAGCTCTCTGGTGGTTCATCGCGGCCAACCGAGCCTGCGAGATCCAGATCAAGGCAGAATCGACCGGATCGCCATTGCAGATCATCGGCCGCGAGGCGGCGCTGCATTCCCGCAATCACCTCGCGACGCCCTTCATGGCCTGGTTGCACATTCAGCCGATGTATGACGACGTCATCGCCAGGGTGCCGGACCTCCTCGAATAGGAGTGCGCACCAACCGCGGTCGCCCGACACACAGAGAGCCAGCCACCAATGCCGCACCGCCCCACCACTGCCCGCAAAGTCGCAATGGCCAGCTTCATCGGCACCGTCATCGAGTGGTATGACTTCTTCCTCTACGGCATCGCGGCAGCCGCGGTCTTCAACGTCCTGTTCTTCCCCTCCATGGACGGACTCACCGGGACGCTTGCCGCCTTCGGCACGTTCGCGGTCGGCTACTTCGCCCGACCGCTCGGCGGAATCGTATTCGGCCACATGGGAGATCGATTCGGACGCAAACGAGCCCTGGTCTCGACACTGCTCCTGATGGGCGTGGCGACGACCTTGGTCGGGGCGCTGCCCACGTACGACAGCATCGGGATTCTGGCACCCGCACTCCTGATCGTCCTGCGCCTGGTTCAGGGCCTGGCGGTGGGCGGCGAGTGGGGTGGCGCAGTGCTGATGGCGGCCGAGCACGCTCCGCAGGACCGGCGCGGGCTGTTCGCGAGTGCGGCGCACGCGGGCGCACCGGCGGGCCTGGTCCTGGCCACCGGCGTGTTCTCGCTGTTCGCACTGTTGCCGGACGATGAGTTCCACTCCTGGGGCTGGCGGGTGCCGTTCCTGCTCAGCGCCGCTCTGCTTCTCGTCGGCCTCTTCATCCGGATGCGGATCTCCGAATCGCCGGAATTCGAGGCGAACAAGGCGCAGGGCGAGATCCAGCGGTTCCCCCTCCTGGAAGCCGTCAAGAACCCCGGGAACATCATTCGCGTCGCACTCCTACGCTGCATCGACGGCACCGGATCCAGCATCTATTCGTTTTTCGCGGCCACGTACGCCGTTCAGCACCTTGACTTCTCGACCGCGGTCGCGACGAGCGGCAACGTGATCGGCGGTCTTGTCGGCATCGTCGTACTGCCGGTCGCCGCGGCGTTGTCCGACAAGTTCGGGCGGCGCCGCGCGTACATGACGTTCGTGACGTTTGCGATGTGTGTGGTGTTCCCGGTGACGTGGTTGATCAACGCCGGTGTGCCCGCGCTCTTCTGGCTTGCCATGGCGATCGGCCTCGGCATCGCGAACTACGGTCAGTACGGCACGGTGTCGGCATATTTTGCCGAACTCTTCCCCACCGGGTCGCGCTACACGGGCGCATCGCTGGGTTATCAACTCGGTGGAGCACTGTTCAACGGCACCGCACCCCTCGTCGCCACAGCGTTGTTCGGGTGGGCCGACAGCCTGTGGCCGGTGGCGGCGCTGGTCATGGCGTCCGGTGCGGTGAGCCTGGTGACGGCGTACTTCTCCCCCGAGACCGCCAACCAGGCACTGTCAAGGACCACCGCGGACACGTCCGATCCGACACCGCAGGTCGAGAAACTGTCGTCATGACGCCAACCGCGTTGGAGTCGCTGTCCATCCGCGACCTCGGTGGCCTGCTGCGCAACCGGTCACTGAGCGTTCTCGAAGTGGTCGACGACCGCCTCGAGCGGGTCCGAGCCTCCACTCTGGACTCCTTCGTCACCGTGTGCGACACGCAGGCCCGCGAACGGGCCGCCGTTCTTGATCGGGAGTTGCGGTCGGGTTACTGTCGCGGCCCGCTGCACGGCGTGCCGGTCGCGGTGAAAGATGTCTTCCTGACCCGTGGCGTACGCACCACGGCCGGGTCGCGGTTATTCGACGACTACGTACCCGATTCCACCGCCGAGGTCGTCACCAGCATGGAGACTGCCGGGGCGGTCGTCCTCGGCAAGACCGCCACACAGGAGCTGGCCTACGGCGGCACCGGAGACCGCTGCGCCTACCGGACACCGCGAAATCCCTTGGACCGGAGCAGGATAACCGGCGGGTCGTCGGGAGGCTCGGCCTCCGCCGTAGCCGAAGGCCTCGTGTGGGCCGCATTGGGCACCGATACGGGCGGCTCGGTCAGGATCCCCGCGGCCCTGTGCGGGGCCGTCGGGATGAAGCCGACCGCCGGGCTGCTCAGCACGACGGGAGTGTTGCCGCTCTCGCCGACCATGGATCACGTCGGGATACTCTCCCGCACCATCGACGACAACCGAGTCCTCCTCGGGCAACTCGCGTCGATCCCCGGCGGACGCCCAGCGGCCGCGGCCCGGATCGGGATACCGGCGAACTATTACTTCGACGACGTCGATAGGGTGATCGCCGACGATGTCCTGGGCGTGATACCTCATCTGGTGCGTGCCGGGATGACGATCGTGGAGGTGGGTGTTCCGGGAGCATCCGAGCTGTACTCGGCGCAGCGAACCATCCTCTCCTACGAGGCATTCGCCGAATACGGTTCCTTGGTGCGGGACAGACCGGCCGACGTCGACCCGTATGTACGTGAGCGTGTGCAGGCCGGTGCGTCGATCACGTCCGGTGCCTACTCCGAGGCACTCACCCAACGAGCCACCGCGGATGAACTTTTCGGCCGGCTGTGGGATCGGGTTGACGTCATACTCACCCCGACGACACCGCTCCACGCCACACCGCTCCTGGCCGATACCGCCGAACTGAACGGCCGCGAGATCAACGTCGGCGCCCATCTGGCCAGGCTGACCGCGATCAGCAACCTCGCGGGCCTGCCCAGCCTCGCGGTTCCGATCCGGAGCCCTTCGATCGGCGGGCTGCCTAGCAGCTGTCAGCTCATCGGCCCGCGGTCCTCGGAGGCCATGCTCTACAACCTGGCCGAAAACCTGTCCCGTTCTTGGGGTTTGTGACTCGTGGTTAGACTGGCGACGTGATGAGCGCACGTCGGGTTCGCCGGGCCGTCGAACCCGACGTGCCTGCCATCGAACGACTCGTACGCGATGCATTCGACAAGTACGTCGTGCGGATCGGTAGGCGGCCGGCACCGATGGACGCGGACTATTCCCTGGCTGTCGCGTCGATGCGGGTATGGGTGCTCGAAGCCGGGGGTGTGATCGAGGGGCTCCTGGTCAACGAAGTGCACCACGACCACCTTCGGCTCGACACCATCGCCGTCGCTCCCACCGCACAGGGGTGTGGCCACGGGGCGCGCCTGCTGGCCCGGGCGGAGGACGACGCCCGCGAATTCGCGCTACCCGAGGTGCGACTGGTCACCAACGTCGCGATGACCGAAAACCAGAGTTTCTACACCCGTCGCGGCTACATCGAGACCGCGCGTGGCCGCCAGGACGGGTACGACCGCATCTTCTATGCGAAAGCCCTTGCGGTACAGTAGTTTCCTTGCCTGCGCGACCGGTACCGCCGCACAGCGATCATCGGGTCAGCGGCAGCAGTTCGGATCGAGCACCACGCACAAGGCCTGCAGGGCTTCGGGTTTCACCCGGTGAAAGACATTCATGCCGCGCCGGTCGGAGATCACCAACCCGGCTTTGCGGAGTTGGCCGAGGTGATGGCTCACGGTCGATTCAGCCAGGTCGAGCACTGCGGCCAGATCCCCGCTGGTCCCCTCCCCCGGCCGTGAACTGAACAGCAGCGACATGATCTTGACCCGCACCGGATCGGCCAGCGCCTTCAGACGCATCGCCACCTGCAGGGCGTCGGTGTCGCTGATGGGCCCGGCGGCCACCGGGGCGCAGCACACCGGGGCGGACATGTCGATCACGGGCAATGCTTTGGGCATACGCCCATCTTGCCACAGCTCTTGACATATATCGAAAAGGTGGCACCCTGGGGTCGACGCGTCAATTCGATATATGTCTCATCCCTAGTGGAGGTGGATCATGTCCCGTGTTCAGTTAGCGCTCAACGTCGACGATCTCGACGAGGCGATCACGTTCTACACCAAACTGTTTGGCACCGACCCGGCCAAGGTGAAGCCCGGCTACGCCAACTTCGCGATCACCGACCCGGCGTTGAAGCTGGTGTTGCTGGAGAACCCCGGCAAGGGCGGCACCATCAATCACCTCGGCGTGGAGGTGGAGTCCAGTGAGAAGGTGCACGCCGAGATCGCCCGGTTGACCGGCGAAGGCCTGTTCACCGATGAGGAGATCGGCACCACGTGTTGCTTCGCCACCCAGGACAAGGTCTGGGTGATCGGTCCGGCCGGCGAGAAGTGGGAGGTCTACACCGTGCTCGCCGACTCCGAGACCTTCGGCACCAGTCCCCAGCACCTGGATGAATCGGCCGGCGACGACAAGGATAGGGGGTGTTGCGGCAGCACGGCCGCCGCAACCGATGCGCCGGCCAGGGCCGCGTCCTGCTGCTGACATCAGCGCGGCCCAACCGGCACCGGGCACGGACGAGGGGGATGATGGCTGATCAGCGGCGGGTCGTGGTGTGACGGATTCGACCGCGCCACAGGCTTTTACGCCGAGCCAGGCCGCCCTGCGGCGGATCTTGGCGACGTTGTGTCTGACCCAGATCACCAGCTGGGGGGTGCTGTATTACGCGTTCACGGTGCTCTCGGTGCGCATCACCGACCAAACCCGATGGTCGCCACCGGCGGTGACCGCGGCGTTCTCGGCGGCGCTGGTGACCTCGGCGCTGGTGGGGATCGGGGTGGGCCGTTGGATCGACCGCCACGGCCCGCATGCGGTGATGACGACCGGCTCGGTTCTGGGCCCGCTGGCGCTGGTCGGGGTGGCGCTCGCCCCCGGCCTGGGATGGTTTGTGGCGTCCTGGATCGCTGCGGGGGTGGCGATGGCTGCGGTGCTGTATCAGCCGGCGTTCGCCGCGTTGACCCGCTGGTACGGGCCGCGCCACGTCCGAGCGTTGACGGTGTTGACCCTGGTGGCGGGGCTGGCCAGCACCGTGTTCGCCCCGCTGACCGCCACTCTGGCCGATCACCTCGACTGGCGTGCCACCTATCTGGTGCTGGCTGCCGCACTCGCCGTGGTCACCATTCCGGCGCATTTCTTCGGGCTGCGCTACCCCTGGCCACCGGCTCCGCATCCTCATCACCTCGAATCGCCGACGCGCACCACCCGCAGCCTGCCGTTTATCGCGCTGACCGCGGCGATCGCGGTCGGAGCCTGCGCTTCCTACGCCATCATCGTCAATCTGGTACCGCTGATGGCCGAACGCGGCATCGGCACCCAGGCCGCCGCGCTGGCGTTGGGCCTGGGTGGCGCCGGCCAAGTCCTGGGCCGGCTGGGCTATGGCGCGCTGGTGCGGCGGCTGAGTGTCCGGGCTCGGACCGTGTTGATCTTGGCGGCGACCGCAGCCACCACCGCCCTGCTCGGGGTGTTCACCTCACTGCTGGCGTTGGTGATCGTCACCGTGTTGGCCGGTTTCGCCCGTGGCATCCTGACCCTGCTGCAGGCCACCGCTGTCACCGACCGGTGGGGCACCACCCATTACGGTCACCTCAGCGCTGTGCTGGCCGCCCCGGTCACCCTCACCACCGCGCTGGGCCCGTGGATCGGCGCCACACTGGCCAGCCTGCTCGGCGGCTACGCACCCATGTTCCTCGTCCTCGGCGCCCTCGGGATCTTGGCGACGATGTTCAGCCTGGCGGCCACGCCTGCCCACCTCACCGCCACCCCCGCCCCGCCCGACCCGACATCGGCACAGCCGGCACACCGCGGCCACGACTAGACGACCCAGCCGAGGCCCGTTCACCCCGGGTTCACTTGACCATGGATTTGATATCCATCAATATCGATGTATGTCGAAATCGCGGGAGTTGTTGGCCGATCAGGACACGTGTTGCCCGCCCGGGGCGCTGCTGCGTGCACCCCTCACGGCCGTGGCCGCCGCGGATATGGCGGTCAAGCTCAAGGCGCTGGCCGATCCGGTGCGGCTGCAGTTGTTTTCGGCGATCGCCAGCCACGCCGGCGGCGAGGCTTGCGTCTGCGACATCTCCGCCGACATCGAGGTGTCACAACCGACCATCAGCCACCACCTCAAGGTGTTGCGCGATGCCGGGCTGCTGACCTCGGAGCGGCGGGCGTCGTGGGTGTATTACGCGGTGGTACCCGACGCACTGGCCAGCCTGACCGTCCTGCTCGGCACGACGGCGGGAGCCTCGGCGTGACCGATACCACCACGTCGGCGCCGCCGGTCGTCGGCAAGCTCTCCACCCTCGACCGGCTCCTGCCGGTCTGGATCGGTGCGGCCATGGTCGCCGGCCTGCTGCTCGGCCGCTGGATCCCCGGCCTGAATTCCGTGCTGGAAAGCGTTCAGATCGACGGTATTTCGCTGCCCATCGCCTTGGGCCTGCTGATCATGATGTATCCGGTGCTGGCGAAGGTCCGCTATGACCGCCTCGACACGGTCACCGGCGACCGTAAACTCCTGCTGTCCTCACTGGTCCTGAATTGGGTGGCCGGTCCGGCATTGATGTTCACCCTGGCCTGGCTGCTACTGCCCGACCTCCCCGAATACCGCACCGGACTGATCATCGTCGGGCTGGCCCGCTGCATCGCCATGGTCATCGTCTGGAACGACCTCGCCTGCGGCGACCGCGAAGCCGCCGCCGTCCTCGTCGCCTTGAACTCGATCTTCCAGGTCATCATGTTCGCCGTGCTGGGCTGGTTCTACCTCTCAGTCCTGCCCGGCTGGCTCGGCCTGCAACAAACCACCATCGACACCTCACCGTGGCAGATCGCCAAATCCGTGCTCATCTTCCTCGGCATCCCCCTGGCCGCCGGCTACCTCTCCCGCCGTCTCGGAGAACGCACTAAGGGCCGCGACTGGTACGAAACCACGTTCTTATCCAAGATCGGCCCCTGGGCGCTTTACGGATTGTTGTTCACCATCGTGATTCTCTTTGCCCTCCAAGGCGATCGGATCACCCACCAGCCGTGGGATGTCGCCCGCATCGCGCTGCCACTGTTGGCGTACTTCGCCATCATGTGGGGCGGCGGCTACCTGCTCGGCACCGTGCTCGATCTCGGCTACGAACGCACCACCACCTTGGCGTTCACCGCCGCCGGCAACAACTTCGAACTGGCCATCGCCGTCGCGATCGCCACCTACGGCGCCACCTCCGGCCAAGCCCTGGCCGGGGTGGTCGGACCGCTCATCGAGGTGCCGGTGCTGGTGGCCCTGGTCTACGTCGCCCTGGCACTGCGTAAACGGTTCCGCCACCACACCTCCCAACACCGTGACGCCGACGCTAAACCCGCCGTGCTATTCCTGTGCACCCACAACGCAGGCCGCTCCCAGATGGCGCTGGGATACTTCACGCACTACGCCGGCGAGAATGCGATCGCCTGGTCAGGTGGATCCGAACCCGGCAAAGACATCAACCCGACCGCCGTCGAAGCCATGGCCGAGGTCGGGATCGATATCACCGGTGAGTACCCCAAGCCCTGGACCGACGAAATCGTGCAAGCCGCCGATGTCGTCATCACCATGGGCTGCGGGGACGCCTGCCCGATCTTCCCCGGAAAACGCTACGAGAACTGGGAACTCCCCGACCCCGCCGGCCAGGGCATCGACGCCGTGCGGCCGATCCGCGACCAGATCGACCAACGAGTCCGGCGACTGTTGGCCGAGCTGGCGAGCGCGGGCAGGTGATCGCCGGCTTGCCGCGACCCGTTCACGTCACCGCCGGGATGTCCCGCCGCCGCAAATGCCTGAGAAAGAACCAGGTGTCGATGCCGCCGTCGGTGGGCACCGCGCGATGACCGCCCGGGAAGGCGTGCAGCACCTTATCTTCCGAGGCGAAGGCGCCGAACAACTCGAAGCCGAATTCGCGTGGTATCTCCTGGTCGTCCCAGGGCAGCAGGTACTCGATCGGGATGGTCACCCGTCTCGCCGCTTCGAGCAGGGCGTCGTGTGCCGACGTCCAACCGAAGACCGCAGCGGCGATCCTGGGTTCGACCGCGGCCAGCGGTATTCCGATCGCACCGGCCAGCGATACGCCGGAGTAGCCGATCGGTACCTGCGTACCGATCTCGGGCAGGGCTTGCAGGGCGTCGATGGTCGCCTGCCATTCGGGTACGGCGCGTTCGGCCACCGATGCGCAGTAGTCGGCGAGCAGCCGGCCGAATAACGGGCTGCCTTCCGCGCGGGCTCGCTGGAACGCGGCGACCAGGTCGTGGTCGTGCGCGCTGCGGACCCGGTCGCCGTGCCCCGGTGCATCGATAGAGGCGACGTGGAAACCGTGTGCGATCACCGAGGTATGGGCCCGGGCCACGTGCCCCGGGGCCCGCTTGTCCAGGCCGCCGGGGTGACCGGCGAGAATCAGGGGCGCGCCGCCGGCATGGAATTCCGGTGACCAGAGCACACCGGTGATGTCGTCCAGAGTGAACGTCCGCTCGATGACACCGTTCGACGTTGTCTCAGAGGTGAATTGCATGGTGGTGCCTTTCGGAAGTGCCGTTGTTCGGGCGCTCCCGGCGACACCTACCTCGATCGCCCGACCGTGCACACGAGTGGGAGCACCCACGGGGTTGCAGCGTTCATGGGTCTCACCTCCTCTCGTACTGTCACGGCCACGGGCAAGCTATCAACCCAAATGAGATCCTGTCCAACTGTTTCCACTCCCCCGCCCGGTCTCAGCCACGGTCAGGTTCGCAATGCCCGAATGACCTAACACTTAGCCCTTGCGCTAACCGTTGTGCCCGTGAAACACTTAGCCATGTGGATAAGTATGATGGTCGGCTCGACGGACTCTTCGTGGCGCTGGCGGATCCCACGCGGCGGGCGGTGATTCGACGGCTCGGCAGCGGGCCGGCGAGTGTCGGCGACTTGAAGAAGCCGTTCCCGATCGCGTTGCCATCGTTCATGAAACATGTCCGCGTCCTTGAATCGAACGGTTTGATCCGGACGCAAAAGAGTGGCCGAGTCCGAATCTGTGCGCTCGATCGCGAACGTCTGTCCCTGGTCGATGACTGGCTCGCCGAGCAGCGGGCGATCTGGGAGGCCCGCACGGACCGGCTCGAACAACTCGTCACTGAAACTGAGGAGACCAAATGAGTACGACCGCAATCGATCCCGATCTCGATCTGGTTCTGCAGCGCGTGATCCGGGCACCACGGCACGCGGTCTGGCGGCCGTGGACCGATCCGGCCCTGTTGGCCCGGTGGTGGACCCCGGCGCCGACCCAGAGTCGTATCGATCGGCTCGAGGTGCGCCCCGGTGGCGGATTCGTCACCCAAATGAGCGATGACGGCACGCATTTCGTTCCGCACACCGACGGGGTGTTTCTGGTCGTCGAGGAGAACTCCCGGCTGGTGTTCACCAATGCGGTCGACAGCGCATGGCGGCCCGCTTCGCCGGAACCGGTGTCGATGACCGCTGAGATCGTCCTGGGCGAGCACCCCGACGGGACCAGCTACCGGGCGATCGTGCGCCACCGCGATCCCGTCCACCGGGCCCGTCACGAGGAACTCGGCTTCTTCGACGGCTGGGGCGCGGTCACCGATGCCCTCGCCGAACTCGTGGAGGGCCAAATCGCCTCGTGAGCACTCCGGACTAACGCGGATCAGGCCAACCGCGTGGCGACGAAGAAGAGGAAGACCGGCTTGGTCACGAAGTCCTCGAACTGGTCGGGGAACAATTCCGCGGCGGCCGGGTCGGGCTGCGGTTCGCTGATGGAGCAGAGTTGGAAACCGGCGTCGGCGATGGCGTCGGTCATGGCATGCAGCGGCCGACGCCAGAATCTCATCGGGACCGACGTGCCGTTGAGCGTCCAATCGAAGCAATAGCTGGTCGTCGCGGAGTAGTCGGGCCGCGGCTCCCGCAGCGTGTACGCCACAAACGGGTGGTCCACCGAGGCGATCAACCGACCACCCGGCTTGAGCACCCGCCGCATTTCGGTCAGTGTCGGCCCCCAGTCCTGCAGGTAGTGCAGTACCAGCGAGGCGGCGATATCATCGAACGCATCGGCGTCGAACGGCAGTGGATCGCCGAGATCGACGACGTGTAGCGCTGCGTCCTCGCCGAGGCGCCGCCTGGCCACCGCGAGCATTCCGGCGCTGGCGTCGATGCCGGTGACGATCGCGCCGCGTCCGGACAGGGCCGCGGCCAAGGCGCCCGTACCGCACCCGGCATCCAGGATGCGGCGGCCGGCGACGTCTCCGGCGAGCGCCAACATCGCCGGACGCTCGTAGTACGCATTCGCCAGACTGTTCTCGTTCTCGGCCGCGTAGGCTTCGGCGAAACTGTCGTAATCGTTGACCCGGGCCCGATCCGCGGAGCGTGTGACGTTTTTGGCCACCTCGGTTGCGCGTTCCACCGCCACAGCCTAGGCGTCGGAGCCTCCCCCGGTGCCATCGACCGCACACGTCGCGGCCCCGCCCTTGCCGTCAACCGAAGAACGGAGTGAAACCCTATGATTACCAAGAGAATTACCGACGGATCCGAACGGACGATCATCGAGAACATGCTCGACCGCAACCGTGAGGCGCTCATCGCCACCGTGCGCGGGCTGTCCGAGTCCGATGCCCGCCGGCGGCTGGTCGCGTCGCTGACCACCCCGGCCTCGTTGATCAAGCATGCCGCGGCCGCGGAACGGATCTGGTTCCAACGGTTCTGGGCCGGGCTCGATGCCTCCGAATGCGATGGATACTCGAACCGGGACGAAGGCACGTTCGCCGTCGCCGACGACGAGTCGCTGGCCGATGTCATCGCCGAGTTCGAGCGTGCCAGCCAACGGTCACGGGCGATCGCGGCCCGCTTCGACTCGATGACACCAAAGACATTCCCGGTGAGGGACCGGTGAGTATGCGCTGGACCCTGCTCGCCATGGTCGAGGAATTCGCCAGGCATGCCGGGCACGGCGATATCCTGCGCGAGCAGATCGACCGGACGGTGCCCCTACCGCCGAACGCCTGAATCGGCGCAGACGATCGTCAGCGAGCCGGCCGCCGTCGTCTCGACCGTGATCCGGCCGAGGTCGGGCACGGCGGCGTCGTACCCGGTGAGTTCCGCCAGATCGTGGGAGGTACCCACCGCCAGCGTGTGGGCCGATGCGGCCCGGCCGGCCGCCAGACCGGCCGGGGCGTCCTCGATCACCAAACACTCCGCCGCGGCAAAGCCGAGCGCGGCGGCGGCCCGCAGGTACCCTTGCGGGCTCGGTTTCCCCTCGGTCACATCCTCGGCGGCGATCAGCACGTCCGGGACCGGTAGACCCGCCGCAGCGAGGCGGGCTCGCATCAACATCTGCGACCCGGATGTGACTGCGGCCCAACGGTTCACCGGCAGGCTGCCGAGCAGGCGTTGCGTTCCCGGAAGCGCGACGACGCCCGCCATGTCGGCCAACTCCAACGCGTCCAGCTCGGCGACCCCCTCTGCCACTTCGGCCGGCGCCAGGAATTGTGCGACGGTGTCTTCGGTGCGCCGTCCGTGGCAGACCCGCAGAATCTCCTCGGCGTCCAGGTTGCGGTGCGCGGCCCATACCCGCCAGGTGCGTTCCACCGCGGGTGTGGAATCGACCAGGGTGCCGTCGATGTCGGTGAGGACGGCCTCAACGTGGAAGGCGTTCCGACTCATCATGTTCATCCTTCGAGGTGGTCGTCGGCGGCCCAACCGGGCAGCCAGATGTTCTGTCCGGGCGGTTGTCGCCGGCGCAACGTGGCCAGGTAGTCCCGCAGCGCGGCAAGGGCGGGATGCGGGTTCGCCGACAGCCAGATCAGCGAGTGCGGGTAGAGCGGCGTCGGCCCGCGCAACGGGATGCGCCTCAAGTCGTAGTGGGCGGGCCAGAGATAGCGATCACGCTTGCCGATCAGCGTCGCGAGATCGGAGGCCGCAGTGAGCTGTTCGAGCAGAGCCTCGTCACCGAAGTGCGGGCCACGACCGTCAACGGTGAGGTCGAACGCCGCCGCGAAGTCCTCGTAGAACGTCGCCCACTCGGTTCCCGGCACGATTCCGGGTATCCAGATCCGGTGGCCACCCAGCTGAGCCGGCGCGACGGTGGTTCGACCGGCAAGGGGATGACGAGGCCCGACCAGAAGTTCCAGCTCGTGGTCGATGGCTCGGACCGCACCGACACCTTTCGGAAGGTCTTCGGCCGGGACCGTCACCGCCCGAAACGACGCGTCGACCACGCCCGCCCGCACGGCGGCCAGCGCGCCGCGGAGGCTGTTGTCGGGCAAGGTGACCACGTCGATATCCAGACCGGGGTTCGCCTGGTGGAAATCCTGCACGATCACCGAGGGCGCGATCCGGCGATGCGTGACGTCGATACGCAGCGCCCGACGGTGCGGCTGGACCGAATCCCATGCGCGGTCGGCGGCGCGGACCAACTCCCGGGCATGCGGCAGGAAGGTGCGGCCTTCGCGGGTCAGCCGGACCCCGTGGGCACCGCGCGAGAACAGGGCGGCTCCGACAGTCTGCTCCAAGGCGGTGACGCGTTTCGAGACGGCCTGCGGGGTGAGACCCAACTCGTCGGCAGCACTTTGCATCCGGCCGAGGTCGGCCGCCAGAAGAAAGGTCCGGACACCGTCAAGGTCCATCGGCGGCCGCTCCACTCCTGGTTGTGTCATGCCGGCGTGTCGGTTGTTTGGCGACGGTTCGCCAGCATTGCTGAAATCGGCGTATGCCTCATCTGACATCCGGACGCCTGTATGTGGACACCCCCGAATGGTCGCAGGTCGCCGAACGGATCGACCATGTGACCACCCTGACGTCGCGGCTCAACCTGCTCCCGTTCGACGACACCACGGGGCGGGCGGCGCTGCTGGCGGAAGTGTTCGGCAGGCGCGTGCCCGAAACGCTCACGCTCTACCCGCCGTTCTTCACCGATTGCGGGCTCAACACCGAGTTCGGCGAACACGTCTTCGTCAACCAGGGCTGCCGATTCTTCGATCAGGGCGGCATTTACGTCGGTGACGGCACAATGATCGGACCCAGCACCCACCTGATCACCTCCGGTCACCCAGTCCCCCCGGCGGAGCGGCACCGGTACATTCTCGGCGCACCGATCGTGCTCGAAACCAAGGTGTGGATCGGCGCGGCCGTCACCATACTTCCCGGCGTCACGGTCGGGGAAAACTCGGTCGTCGGTGCGGGCGCGGTCGTCGCCGACGACGTACCGAAGAACACCCTCGTCGCCGGGCCGAAAGCCAGCGCGCGTAAGCGCTGGCAGGTGTGACCGCCCGCCGGATGAATCCCGACGGCGCACGGCGTTCGACCACACAGACAGGTCATTTCGACGATGTCTTCGGGCAGCCCCCCAGGAGGAGAGACATATGAGTTTGGACAACGCCACACGGTTCGGCACCGGACTCGACGAGCTGGTTCCGTCCCGCTACGCGGTGCAGGTCGGCGACATCGAGGTGTTGGTGATCAGCGACGGCGTGCTGCCCATAACGGCCTCGACGCTGGGCACCAACGTCGAGTCGGCCGAGCTGGCAACCTGGTTGGACGACAATTTCCTGCCGCCCGAGGTGGTCGACTGGCCGCTGAACGTGGTCGTGGTGCGTAGCGGCGAGCGCACCATCCTCGTCGACGCCGGACTGGGACTGGAATTCCCGGACTTTCCGCGTGCCGGGCAGACGGTGCAGCGACTCGAGGCGGCCGGTGTCGATCTCGCTTCGGTGACCGACGTGGTGCTCACCCACATGCACATGGACCATGTCGGCGGCCTGCTCACCAAGGGGCTCAAGGACCGGCTGCGTCCCGACCTGCGCGTTCACGCGGCGACCGCCGAGGCCGAGTTCTGGGGTGCACCCGATTTCTCGCACACCACGATGCCCCAGCCGATACCGGACGTACTTCGCAGGGTCGCTGCGCAGTTCCTGGACGAGTACCGCGGCCAGCTTCAGACGTTCGAGACCGAGTACGAGGTGGCACCGGGAGTGCTCATCAGCCGGACCGGCGGCCACACGCCCGGGCACAGCGTGGTCCGGCTGGAATCGCACGGTGAAAAGCTCACATTCGCCGGCGATGCCGTGTTCGCGCCCGGATTCGATAATCCTGAGTGGCACAATGGCTTTGAGCACGACCCGGAGGAGGCTGCCCGGGTCAGGATCCGCCTGCTGCGAGAGCTCGCGGCGACGGGTGAGGCACTGGTGGCCACCCACCTGCCGTTCCCTTCCGTCTGCCATGTGGCCGCCGCGGGCGATGTCTTCCGGTGTGTACCGGCCACCTGGGACTACTGACTACGTGACGGTTTGGCGCCGAAGGACGGCTTCGGCGCCAAACCTCGCGGCCTGCGCCGTTGGCGTCATGCGCGACGCGCATCGATAATCGGGGCGTGACGAGTTCCGCCGAGACGTCCTGGAAACTCGACGGGATCGCCATGTACGGCACCGTCGCCCGCCCCGACGGCGACGGGCCCTTCCCCGCCGTCGTCCTCGTCGCGGGCAGTGGCCCGACCGATCGAGACTGGTGTTCACCGCTGTTACCCGGCACCAATGGGAGCGGTCGACTGCTCGCCGAGGTCCTTGCCGATGCCGGCATCGCCTCGCTGCGCTACGACAAACGTGCCTCCGGGCCGAATGCGGTCGACAACGTCACGAAGCTCATCGGCAGAATGAGCATGCAGTCACATCTCGACGAATTGGCGTCCGCGGTCGGCGTATTGGCGGCCCAGGACTTCGTGGACGCAACGCGCATCGCCGCCCTCGGCAACAGCGAGGGGACCCTGCATGTCCTGCACTACGCGACCAGCGCACAGAACATATCGCTGGCCGGGATCGTGCTGGCGGCTCCGCCCGGCCGCCCGGTCGGTGCGGTCCTGCTCGAGCAGCTGGCGGCGCTGGCCACCCAGCTGCCCGACGGCGCCGATTTCATGCCCGCCGTGCGCGCGGCCGCCGAACGCTACCGGGCCGGGCAGGCGATGGACCTCGACCCGGACCTACCGGACCCGGTCAAGTCGGCACTGGCGGCGTTCGAGTCGCCGGCCAACCTCCCGTTCGCCCGCGAGCTGTGGGCCGAGGACGCCACCACGTCGCTGAGCCGGGTCGAGATCCCGACGCTCGTCCTGATCGGCGGACGGGACCGTCAGATCGACGTCCGCGCCGACGGCGGGCCCCTGCAGGCGGCCGCCGCGGGGATGACCAATGTGGTCTTCGCGTTTCCGCCCAACGCCAACCATGTGTTCAAGGAGGACACCCGCAGCTCTGCCGATGTCCGCGCGGCACCCGATGGCGACTACAACCAGCCCGGCGGCCGGCTCGACCCCGAGAGCGTCGCGACGATCCTGGACTGGCTCCGCTCCGTCCTCGCTTAACACACATACCACCCGTGCGCGGCAGGCAGCATTCCACCCCAGCCGGTGGAGGCAACCGCCCTGACGATCATGGGGGCGCTGCGCGAGGCGACGCTGTACGTTGCCCGGGCCAAGGACTACGACCGGGCCCGCAATGATGCCGGCAGCGTGATGATCGGCTGATCTACTCACTGCGATCCGATCTCGGCGCCCGCTGGAAAGTGCGCCGTTCGGCCGGCCCGTGATTCCCCGACGTCCGCACAGAAACGCTACGGCCCACGCTCTTTCGGCACGTCGGAGCGCCGAGCGGAACAGCCGAGGGTACCCAACCTCACCACGTTCGCCATGACCGGCGGCAAGCGCAGATCGAGGCCGGCCACTATATTGTCTGCGAACTAAAACATCGACACTCGGGGGGGTCTTGATGCTCGGTCAGGTATTCGACCCACGGCGCAACGCTCTGACCCTGTGGCGTCTCATCCTCGCCGTCGGGGTGGTGTTCTGGCATTCCTGGCCGCTCACCGGCCGTGAGATGACCTTGGAACCGGCGGCGCGATTGCTCAGCGACATGTTCGCCGACGGATTTTTCGTCATCTCCGGATTTCTCATCACGGCAGCGTGGATACGTCGCCCGCACCTCAAGGAGTACTGGGCGTCCCGCGTGTTGCGGATCTTCCCCGGCCTGTGGGTTTGCCTGGTGGTGATCGCCTTCGTCGCCGCCCCGATCGCCGCCAAGATCGAGAACACCTCGGTCTCGTTGTCATCGGAGCTCGGGTACGTGCTCAACAACGCCCTGCTCAACGTGGCCTACATCGGCATCGACGGCACCCCTACGGGTGTCCCCTATCCAGGAATTTGGAACGGGTCCATCTGGACCCTGTTCTTCGTGCTGCTGTGCGACGTCATGGTCTCGGTGCTGGGGTTTCTCGGCCTGCTGAAGCGGCGCTGGACGATCCCGATTCTGTTCGTCGCGGCCCTCTGCTGGGCGGCCTACGTCTCGTATCAACCGACCGGGCAGAGCATGGTGCAGATGCTCGCCCGATTCTCGGTGGTGTTCCTGGCCGGGGCGATGTTCTACCAGTACCAGAACAAGGTGCCGGCCCGGTGGTCGTTGGTCGCGCTGTGCGCCGCGATCGTCGTCGCATCCGGCTTCACCCAGAACTACCGCCTGATCGGCGCACTACCGCTGGCCTATGCGGTCATCGTGTCGGGCGCTCTGGTTCGCAGGGCCCGGCTGCGCAACGATCTGTCCTACGGGGTTTACATCTACGCGTTCCCGGTCCAGCAGTTGCTGGCCACCTTCGGGCTCGCCCCGCTGAATCCGTTTCTGTTCTTCGGTATCTCGACGGTGGCCGTCATGCCGGTGGCCGCGGCGAGTTGGTTCCTGGTGGAGAAGCGGGCGACCGCATGGAAAAACCGCATCTTCCAGAAGTCCGGACCATCGACGACCAGGAAACCGGGGGTCGACGCGGTGCCGACGTAACGTCGCGTATTTGACCTACCCGTCAAGACCGCCGATGTCCACCTGATCGGCGCGAGTGGCGAAATACGTTGTCACGATATCGGATTGAGCAACGTCGTGCAGATTCGCGACAGTCCACCGAACGGGATCCAGGCCATCACCTGCCGGCAGGAGCCGCTGGCCTGACCCACCGGGCCCCCACACACCGGCCAGGCGCCGAGGCCCTGGGTTTGCAGCACATTGCGGGCCACCCGGATCTGCTCTTCGCGGGGCGCCATGGCGGGCGAACCCATCCCGCCGTTCGCCGCCCAGGTGGCCGGCGTGAACTGCAGCCCTCCGTAGAAGCCGTTGCCGGTATCGGCCGCCCAGTTTCCGCCCGATTCGCATTGGGCCATGGCATCCCAGTTGGGTTCCGCGCCGGCACTCGGCACTTGCAGGGTCAATTGGGTCACGGCGATCACACCGACCATCGCCAGCACCGTGACGACCTTGCGCACGAGCATGTCGATCCCCTCCTGACGTCGCGCGCCGAGCAAGGCGCACGCCGGTAACAGACAGGGCGAATGACTTTTTCCACCCCCGTCGTGATACCGAGTTTACCAATGGGGCGAAAGTAAAATAGCCGTGCTAGAGAGTCTAACTATCTTCTTTGAGTTTATTTAATAGTTATGTGCATTATGTTGCCAATGAGGCCATTGGTGGTCGCGTGACTGTGACATACCTGCTGGTCAAGGCGCTATGCCGAGTGCACGCAGCCGACGGCGTGAGATCGCCCTTGTTCTAAGAGCTCGCCCGCAGCCGTGTGACAACTGACTAATTCAGTGAATATCGATTCCTATGCGGTGCAAGTGATAGATATGAATTCTGTGGCTTATGCGACGAATGTTATGCATGTGACTAGTGTGAATTGTGATTCGTACGTGATCCGCGTGGGACGTTAAAACAAATCCGGAGCCGGCGGTGCGAGGCCGTCGAGAAACGCACTCACCACCGGCGCCAGTACGCCCGACTCCCCCGAGTCGGTGCCCATGAACGCGCCGGGGATCAGCTGCAACGGCGGCTTCTGCGCGTCGAGCCCGCCGTACACCTCGTAATGGAGGTTCAGTCCGTTGATCGGCAGATAACCGCTGTGTGATGTCCTCGATGTCATAGCCCCCGCCTTCCGTCTACCGGGTCCACCCCGGTAGACCGGGCCGGCCCGAGAAACTCATCGGTGCGGCTGCTATTGCCGAGAATCCTTTCGGCACAATGCATCTAGTCGTATATGACCGCGAGCCCACGGCGCCGCAGCTCGGCCAGGTTGTCCCGCATGGCCTGGAGTTGTTCGGGGGTGTGCCCGACCCAGTCGGTGATCTCGCCGATGATCCTGACCGGCTGCTTGCTGCGATACGACCGGGTCGGATTTCCCGGCAGCTTCTTGTCCGTGACGTTCGGATCGTCTTCCACCGGGCCCTGCGGCTCCACGATGTAGATGCGGCCCGGGCCCTCCCCCTTCGCCATCTCGGCACCCCACGTCGCGGCGTCGAGGGTCTGGGTCATGTAGACGTGATTGGAGATGCGTCCGGCCTCGAAGTTCGAATCTCGTCCCGGCACCAACAGATCACCCACCGCAAGGTCGGCCTTGGTGCCGTGCAGGAACGCACCCGACTCGTGTATCTCATAGGGTTTCGGCCCGTCGGTCACAACACTCCCCGTCCGTCGTAGGTGATGGCCGCAAGATTGTGCAGCACCTCGGGGGCCTTGCCGCAAGGCCCCCCTTCTGGCATAAATTGAGGGTGGGACGAGGCCGACCGGGCCGCTTGCGACAATGTCGGCATGGTTGAGCAGAGCATCTGGATGCAGAAAGTCGCGGCCGATCCCGGACATTCGCACTGGTACATCGAACGCTTCCGGTCCCTCGCGCGCGCCGGTGAGGACCTGCACGGCGAGGCTCGCCTGGTGGATGCGATGGTGCCTCGCGGCGCCCGGATTCTCGACGCCGGCTGCGGTCCCGGCCGGCTCGGCGGGTATCTGGCCGCCGCCGGTCACCACGTCGTCGGGGTCGACGTCGACCCCGAGCTCATCAAGGCGGCCGAGCAGGACCATCCGGGGCCGCGCTGGCTCGTCGGTGATCTCGCCGAACTCGACCTGCCCGCGCGCGGCATCACCGAGAAGTTCGACGTGATCCTGTCGGCGGGCAACGTCATGACATTCCTCGCCCCGAGCACTCGCGTGCAGGTACTGAGCCGGTTGCGGGCCCACCTCGCCGCCGACGGCCGCGCGGTGATCGGCTTCGGCGCAGGCCGCGATTACGAATTCGGCCAGTTCCTCGACGACACCGCGCATGCCGGGTTCGCCCGTGATCTCCTGCTGGCCACCTGGGATCTGCGACCGTTCACCGAGGACTCCGACTTCCTCGTCGCGCTCCTGCGGCCGGCGTGAGCGCTACGCCATCCCCCTGCTGAGCAACCGCCCGCGCGGCTCCTCATCGAGGTCGATCCGCTTGCCAGCCAGCCAGGTACTGCGCACCACCCCGGCAAGGGGCCTGCGGTCATAGGCCGAGACCGGGTTCTTGTGCTGCAGCCGGTTCACATCGACGATGAACGCATCGTCGGGCGCGAACACCGCGAAATCGGCCGCATACCCAAGGGCGATGTGCCCCTTGGTGTTCAGCCCGACCTGACGGGCCGGATTCTCCGCCATCCAGCGGACCACATCGCCCAGGCTGTGACCGCGAAGCTTGGCCTCCGACCACACGGCGGGCAGCGACACCTGCAGCGAGGCGATGCCGCCCCACGCGACCCCGAAGTCGCCGATGTCGAAGCGCTTGAGGTCGGCCGTGCACGGCGAGTGATCGGTCACGACACAGTCGATGACACCGTCGACGAGGCCCTGCCACAACAGTTCCCGGTTACCCGCCTCGCGGATCGGTGGGCAGCATTTGAACTGGGTCGCGCCGGCGGGGATCTCCTCGGAGACGAACGAGAGATAGTGCGGACAGGTCTCGGCGGTGAGTTTGACGCCGTCGCGGCGAGCGGACGCGATCATCGGCAGCGCATCGGAACTGGACAGATGCAGGATGTGCACCCGGCACCCCGTCCACCGCGACAGCTCGATGACCTCGGCGATCGCCAGGTTCTCGGCGCCGCGGGGACGCGACGACAGGAAATCGGCGTAGTTGTCGCCCCGCGGTGAGGCCGCCCGGTCGATCGCGTGCGCATCCTCGGCGTGCACGATCATCATCGCGCCGAACGAGGCGATCTCCTTGAGCGCCAACTCCAGTCCGTCCGGATCCAGCGGTGGGAACTCATCCACCCCGGAGTGCAGCAGAAAGCATTTGAATCCGAACACACCCGCATCGTGCAGCGCCCGCAGATCCGGGACGTTACCCGGGACCGCGCCACCCCAGAACCCGACGTCCACATAGGCCTGGCCGGCCGCGGCCTCGCGCTTGACCGCCAGCGCATCGACATTCACCGTCGGCGGGATGCTGTTGAGCGGCATGTCGACGATCGTGGTGACGCCGCCGGACGCGGCCGCACGGGTCGCGCTGGCGAATCCCTCCCACTCGGTCCGCCCCGGCTCGTTGACGTGTACGTGGGTGTCGACCAGGCCGGGAATCAGCACCTCGTCCTCGCCGAGATCGATCACCTGCTCGGCATCCAGGTCGGCGTCGACGGGTTCGATGACGACGATCCGCCCGTCGCGCACCCCGATGCTGCGGGCCACCTCACCGGCCGCGGTGATCACCCGCGGCGCCCGGAAAACCAGATCCAACATGTCCGGCATCGGATTCACCGTCCGGAGGCCGCGGGAGCCTGATCGGCGATGAGCGCCTGGTGGCCGGCAGGAAGGGCATCCCACCACGTGCGGCGGGCGTCGGCGCGGGCCCGGTCATCTAGCTCACCGAACAACCGCAGCCGGGACAGGCCCCCGTCCGGGTAGACGTCCAGCCGCAGATGGGTTGCCGCACTCGGGGAATCCAGCACGAACCGGTGCCGGGTATCGGGTTGCGCGGGGGTGCGGGCCAGCAACTCGGTCCAGGCGGCGGCGTCGTCGATGTCGGCGTTCCTGGCGTCGATCGTGCTCAGGCGCACCCAGCCGGCGGCGTTGCCGACGTAGTAGCTGGTGTCGATCTCGACGTGCCGGGGCCGCCCGGCCGCGGCCAGGACGAACACCGCGTAGTCGTTACCGCCGCCACGCCGGCGCGCGTTCTCCCAGCCCTCCCCCATGTTTCTGGCCCGGCCGGGCAGGATGATGTTGGCCGGCGAGGCATAGAACGCATCCGAGCAATCCACCAGCCGCCCACCGTTTTCGGCGGCCAGCAGGTCCACGGTGCCGTCGAGGAACCGCGGATCGGGGACCACCTCGCCGTGCACCCGCAGTCGGGCCACCCCGCCGTCCGGGTAGATCGACAGCCGCACATGGGTCCAGCGGTGGCGGTCGGCCACCGGGTAGGCGTTGGCGGTATCGCCCGACGCAGGCGCTCTCTCCACGATCGTCTGCCAGTCCGCCTTCATGACCTCTTCGATGGAGGGATAGCCCTCGATCGAGGCGGCCTCGATCGAGATGAACGGCGGATAGTTACCCTTGAAATAGGCTGTGTCGACGATGATTCCGTGGATGATCCCGGCGGCGCCGAGCCGCACGATGGCGTAGTCGTGACCGTCGTCGCGGCGCCTGCGGGTTTCCCAGCCGTCGTAGACCTTGCCCTTGTGCCCGAACTCGTGCGGGTCGAAGAACGGGGCTCCGGGTTTGATCAGGTTCTCCCGTTGGGCGAACAGTTCGTCATTGGCAGCGGACACGCTGCCGCCGAGGGCCCGCGAGGCGAGATCGGATAGCGCGGTGAAATCGGTGCTCATGATTCTCCTTATCGGCTGGTGGTGATGAACCCGACCGTAATTTGTCCGGTGCCGCGAGTACCCGCGGCACGATGGCCTAGTCCAGCAGCAGGAGGGCCGTCGGGGCATGCTCGCGGGTCTCGGCGAGCGCCTCGAACTCGGTGACATTGTCGATCTCGGTCCCCATCGCGATGTTGGTCACCCGCTCCAGGAACACCTCGACGATGACCGGCACCTTGTGCTCGCGGGCCATGGTGCGGGCGCGCTCGAGCGCTCCTGCGATCTCACCCGGTTCGGTCACCCGGATCGCCTTGCAGCCCAGCCCCTCAGCCACCTTGACATGGTCGACACCGTAGCCCTTGGGCATGGCGGGCACGGTGTCGTGCAGGCCGCTCTCCTCGGAGTTGATGTTGTCGAAGCCGAGCTGGACGCAGTAGTCCATGTCGAATGCGCGCTGCGCCTGCCGGATCAGGCCGAGGTAGGAGTTGTTCACCACGACGTGGACGTAGGGCAGGTTGAACTGGGCACCGACCGCGAGTTCTTCGATCATGAACTGGAAGTCGTAGTCGCCCGACAGTGCGACCACGGTGGCCTGCGGGTCCGCGGTGACCACGCCGAGCGTGGCCGGGATGGTCCAGCCCAGCGGCCCGGCCTGGCCGCAGTTGATCCAGTTCCGCGGCTTGTACACGTGCAGGAATTGGCCGCCGGCGATCTGGGAGAGCCCGATCGTGCTGACGTAGCGGGTTTCGCGATCGAAGACCCGGTTCATCTCCTCGTACACCCGCTGCGGTTTCACCGGAGTCTCGTCGAAGTGGGTCTTGCGTTGCATGGTGCGCCTGCGGACCAGGCACTCGTCCACCCATGCCGACCGGTCCGGCAGAGCCCCGTCGCCCTTGCGTTCGCGGGCCACGGCGACGAACCGCTCGAGCGCGGCCTTGGCATCCGAGACGATGCCGTAGTCGGGCGCGAAGACCCGGCCGATCTGGGTGGGCTCGATATCGACGTGCACGAATGTGCGTCCCCTGCAGTAGGTGTCGAGCCCACCGGTGTGCCGGTTGGCCCACCGGTTCCCGATACCCAGGACGAAGTCCGAGGCGAGCAGCGTCGCGTTGCCGTAGCGGTGCGCGGTCTGCAACCCCACCATGCCCGCGGTGAGCCGGTGGTCATCGGGAATCACGCCCCAGCCCATCAGCGTCGGCACCACCGGCACGTCCAGCAGTTCGGCCAGCTCGACCAGCAGGTCGGCGGCGTCGGCGTTGATGATGCCGCCGCCCGCGACGATCAGCGGCCGCTCGGCCGCCGCCAGCATGTCGAGCGCCTTCTCGGCCTGCGCCCGGGTCGCGGCCGGCTTATACACGGGCAGCGGCTGATAGGTGTCGGGGTCGAAATCGATCTCGGCCAGCTGGACGTCGATGGGCAGGTCGAGCAGCACCGGTCCGGGCCGGCCGGACCGCATCAGGTGGAAGGCCTGGGCGAAGGCACCAGGGACCTGGGCCGGTTCGAGCACGGTCATCGCCATCTTGGTGACCGGTTCGGCGATCGCGGAGATGTCGACGGCCTGGAAGTCCTCCTTGTGCAGCCGCGCGACCGGGGCCTGTCCGGTGATCGCCAGGATCGGAATCGAGTCCGCCATCGCCGAATACAGGCCCGTGATCATATCGGTTCCGGCCGGCCCGGAGGTGCCGATGCACACCCCGATGTTGCCGGCCTTGGCCCGGGTGTAGCCCTCAGCCATGTGCGAGGCGCCCTCGACGTGACGGGCCAGCACGTGCTTGATTCCGCCATGGTCACGCATCGCGGAATAGAACGGGTTGATCGCCGCTCCGGGGAGACCGAAGGCCTGCGTGGCGCCTTCGAGCTCCAGAATCATCACTGCCGCATCCACGGCGCGCATACGAGGCATAATCGGTTCTCTTTCAATAAAAGTGGATAAAGGTCACTCGGTCGGACGACCCGACAGCCGCCCGACTCCGCGGAACAGCGCCGAGTGGTCGAGGCCGGCGTCGCCGTTGGCCCGGGCCGAGGCCATGAGCTGGGCGACGACGGCACCCAGCGGAGTCACCACACCGGCTTCGCGGGCCGCGGCGGTGACGATGCCGAGATCCTTGTGGTGCAGTTCGATACGGAAACCCGGGTCGAAGGAACGGTCCAGCATCTTCTGTGCCTTCTGGTTGAGCACGGCCGATCCGGCGAGGCCGCCACCAAGGACCTCCACCGCGGCCGTGGTGTCCACTCCGTAGGCCTCGAGGAACACGATGGCCTCGGCGAGCAGTTCGATGTTGCCGGCGACGATCAGCTGATTGGCGGCCTTGACCGTCTGCCCCGAGCCGCTCGGACCCACGTGGACGATCGTTTTCCCGACCACATCGAGGATCGGCTTGGCCGCCGCGAAGTCCTCCGCCGAGCCGCCGACCATGATCGACAGTGCGGCGTTGACGGCGCCGGCTTCGCCGCCCGATACCGGTGCGTCGATGAGCCGGAACCCGCGTTCGGCGGCGCGCGCGGCGAGTTCGGTGGTGACATCGGGCCGGATGCTGGAGAAGTCGATGATCAGCGCTCCGGCCGGAGCGTGTTCGAACACGCCGTTCTCACCGGTCAGCACGGCCTGGACGTCGGGTGAGTCCGGGACCATGACCGCGATGACGTCCGCGCCGGCGACAGCCTTGGCGATCGAGTCCGCCGCGGTGCCGCCGGCTTCCACCAGGGCGGCGGTCTTCTCCGGCGAACGGTTGTAGCCGACCACCTGGTGGCCCGCCTTGGCGAGATGAACGGCCATGGGGCTGCCCATGATTCCGAGTCCGATGAATGCGATGGTGCTCATGAATCTCCTCGATTCGGTCCAGTGTGGTCAGGGTCAGATGCCGGCGCGGGATGCGCGCCGCTCGCGGGGCAGCCAGTCGAACGTGTCGCCGCGGGTGGCCTTGTATTCCAGGCCGACGTACCCGCGGTAGCCGTGCCCGGCGAGTTGGCGCAGGTACCCGTCGATGTCGAGGGTTCCGGTGCCGGGTTCGCCACGGCCCGGCGCGTCGGCGATCTGGACATGGCCGATGCGTGGAGCGTAGGCATCGATCGCGGCGGCGACATCGTCGCCGTTGACCGCGAGGTGATACAGATCGGCCAGCAGCCGCAGCGAGTCGACACCGTGATCGGACTGAACACGGTCCATCACCGCGATCGCGTCGGAAGCGAGTTTGAGCGGGTATGCCGGTGTGCCGCTGACCGGCTCGATGAGCACCACGGCACCGATGCGATCCGCGGCCTTGCCGGCATGGGCCAGGTTCTCGGTCGCGATGTCATCCTGGGCCTTCGGATCGACGCCCTCGATCCGGTTGCCGTAGAGCGCGTTGAACCCCTTGGTGCCCAGCCGTTCGGCGATGCCGACCGCGACCTCGACGCTGTCGCGGAACGCCGAAACCTGCGCCGGGTCGGACAGCAGCCCGCGGTCCCCGCCGGGCATGTCCCCCGCCGCGAAATTGAGGCCGGTCAATTGCACGCCGGCGTTCTCGATCGCCGTGGCGAACGCGTCCACGTCGCTGTCGCGCGGTGTGGACGTGTCGAACGGCCACCAGAATTCGACGGCGTCGAACCCGGCGTCACGCGCCGCCTGCGGGCGCTCCAGCAGCGGCAGGTCGGTCAGCAGGATCGAGCAGTTGACGGTGTAGGAAGAGGTATCCATCGGTGTTCTCTCGCTTCTTCGGTTTGGATCTGTCAGGATGCTGAGGCGGTATCGGGGTCGGGCAACCCGCGGTACCGGCGCCACCCGCCGTGCTCGGTGATCTCGGTGAGTTGGTCGGCCCTGGTCTCCACCAGGCCGGGCCGGAGCCCGACCGCGAGAACCGAACGGCCATCGTCGAGTTCGATCACGGTGAGCTCGAGCTCGTCGGGCTCTTCCGGCAGAAACTCGGTGCGGATGCTCTCCATCGGAACGTCATAGAGCTCGCCCTCGATCGATGCACCACCGGTAGCTGTGAGCAACAGCGCGGGGAACTCGTCGCGTACCGAGAAGAACCGGTACATCGGTGCGGTGCGGACCGCGCCGAGGAAACGATGGGCGGACACATTCTGGTGGAGGTTCCCACCTCTCATCGCTCCCCCGTTGCAGAACAGCTCGGCCATATCCCACTCCTCGTCGTCCGTATCGAACAGCACGTCTAGCTTTTCGTATTGTGGAATCATAATTTCATTTGGTGAAGATAGTCAAGCGTGCGGGCAGGTCCGATGTCAAGGGTTGACGCCCCGTCGAGTGCGATCAGACCCGCCCGTTCCGGGGCACCTCCCCCATGCGTCGTCGCCAAATCGGAGCAGACTCTTGACGTGACGCGAGCCACACGGCAGAATTTCGCATATCGATAGTCAAATTTCACATTACGGAATTTGATGCCAGCGGGAGCCAGTCTTCGGCTCCGCTGACGCCAGGTCGGATTTCCCGGTAGCGAGGAGCGCCTGATGGCGATATCAGAACAGCCACACACCCAGTCAAGCGCACGCAGGGCTGTGCCGGGTCTGCCCGGGATCAGCGAGCGGCTCTACAACCAGGACCTCGCCCCGACCAAGTCAGCCGGACGCCGCTGGAGCGGCTACAACATCTTCACGCTGTGGGCCAATGACGTGCACAGCCTGGGCAATTACGGGTTCGCGCTGGGGCTGTTCGCCCTCGGGTTGGGTGGCTGGCAGATCCTGCTCGCGCTCGGCGTCGGCGCGGCCCTGCTGTTCGGACTGCTGACCTTCTCCGGCTTCATGGGACACAAGACGGGCGTTCCGTTTCCGGTGATGTGCCGGATCTCGTTCGGGGTCCGTGGCGCTCAGATCCCAGGGATGATCCGCGGCGGGGTTGCCATCGTCTGGTTCGGGATCCAGACCTACCTGGCCTCGCTGGTACTGCGGGTGTTGCTGATCGCGCTGATCCCCGGACTGGACCGGTGGGACCACAATTCGATCCTTGGGCTGTCCACCCTCGGCTGGTTGACCTTCGGGGTTCTGTGGATCGTGCAGACCTACATCGTCCAGCACGGGTTGGACATGATCCGGAAATATGAAGCCGTCGCCGGACCGATCATCCTGACCACCATGGCCGCGCTGGCGGTGTGGATCTTCGTCAAGGCCGGCGGCGCGATCGCCTGGTCGAACGACGCGCCGCTCACCGGGGGCGCCATGTGGCGGGAGATCTTCGCCGGCGGTGCACTCTGGGTGTCGATCTACGCGACGTTCGTGCTGAACTTCTGCGATTTCACCCGGGCCTCCAAGACCCGCAGATCCATCGTCGCGGGCAACTTCTGGGGCATCCCGATCAACATGCTGTTCTTCGGGGTGTTCGTCATCGTGATGGCCGGGGCGCAGTTCAGGATCGACGGCGTCGTCATCGAAAGCCCGGCCGATATCGTCCACGCGATCCCGAACACGTTCCTGTTGATCGTCGCCTCCCTGGCCCTGCTGGTGCTCACGATCGCGGTCAACCTGATGGCCAACTTCGTCGCACCGATCTACGCGCTGACCAATCTGTTCCCGCGCAGGCTCAACTTCGCCCGCGCCGGCGTGGTCAGCGCCGTCATCGGCCTGGTCATCCTGCCCTGGAATCTGTACAACAGCCCGGCGGTGATCGTGTACTTCCTGGGCGGCCTCGGCGCCCTGCTCGGCCCCCTGTTCGGCGTCATCATCGCCGACTACTGGTTGCTGCGCCGGACCAAGATCGACGTTCCGGCCCTCTACACCGAGGATTCCGCCGGAGTCTACTTCTACCGCAACGGATTCAACCCGCGCGCCATCGCCGCCTTCACCCCCGCCGCGATAATCTCCCTGCTGATCGCCTTCATTCCCGCGCTGCACGCGGCCGCCCCGTTCTCCTGGTTCTTCGGCGCCGGCATCGGTGCGGCCATCTACCTCATGGTGGCCGACCGCAGCCAGACGTTCGAGGATGTCTCGGGTGAGCCGATCGCTGTCCCCAGCGTGCATTGACCGCATATCCATCCGACACGTCACAGCGAAGGGCCGGTACGTGCGCATTCTTGTCGTGAACGTCAACACCACCGAGTCGATGACCGAGTCGATCGGGCGTCAGGCCGCTGCCGCGGCGTCGCCCGGCACCGAAATCATCCCGCTGACACCGCTGTTCGGTGCCGACTCGGTGGAGGGCAACTACGAAAGCTACCTCGCCGCGATCGCCGTCATGGAAACCGTACGGTCCTATCCCGACCCGTTCGACGCGGTCGTCCAGGCCGGTTACGGCGAACACGGCCGGGAGGGGCTGCAGGAACTTCTGGACGTGCCGGTGGTCGACATCACCGAGGCCGGTGCCAGCACCGCGATGTTTCTCGGGCACAAATACTCGGTGGTCACCACCTTGGACCGGGCGGTGCCGATGATCGAAGACCGGCTGCGGCTCGCCGGCCTCGACGCCCGGTGCGCCTCGGTGCGGGCCAGCGGGCTGGCCGTCCTGGAACTCGAGGAGGATCCCGAGCGCGCGGTAGCCGCCATCGCCGAACAGGCCGAACATGCCGTCGTCCAGGACAAAGCCGAGGTCATCGTGCTCGGCTGCGGGGGGATGGCCGGGCTGGACGCGAACATCCGCAGACGCACCGGCGCGCCCGTCGTCGACGGTGTCGCCGCCGCGGTCACCATCGCGGAATCACTGGTCCGGTTAGGGCTGAGCACCTCCAAGATCCGCACCTACGCCGCGCCGCGCCGCAAGACGTTCAAGAACTGGCCGCCGCGCTGAGGTGGGGGCGACCCCGACTGAACTTCGATCTACGAATAATTAATTCCACTTTGTGGATTACTATGGCGGTGTCAGCGGCGTCGAGTCGAAGGGTTGGCAAACGATGGCACGCACAGAGGCCTCGAGCGGCGGCGTGCAGTCGGTCGAGCGCGCATTCGACCTGCTCGAAGTCATGGCCGCCGCCGGTGGCTCGATCGGGCTCAGCCAACTCTCCGAAGCATCCGGCCTTCCGGTACCGACCATCCACCGGTTGGTCCGGACCCTGGTCAACCGCGGGTACGTGCGCCAGTTGCCGTCGCGGCAGTATTCGCTGGGCCCCAAGCTGATCCGGCTCGGCGACAGCGCCACCCGCCTGCTCGGGGCATGGTCGCGGCCCTATCTGGCCGACGTGGTGAAGACCACCGGGGAGACGGCGAACATGGCCCTGCTCGACGACACCATGGCGGTCTACACCTATCAGGTCCCGTCCGAGCATTCGATGCGGATGTTCACCGAAGTGGGCCGGCGGGTCTACACGCACTGCACAGGCGTGGGCAAGGCCCTGCTGATGCAGTTGCCCGACGACGCCGTCCGGAACGTGATCGCGCGGGCCGGCATGCCGGCCCAGACCAAGTTCACCCTGACCGACCCCGATGCCCTGCTCGCCGACCTCAACGTGAGCCGGCACCGCGGGTACGCCCTCGACGAGGGTGAGCAGGAGATCGGCGTGCGCTGCTTCGCCGTCCCGGTCCCCGACGCCCCGACCCCGACGGCGATCTCCGTCTCGGGACCGGCGGCGCGGGTGACCATCGACTCCGCCGACCACATCGTCCCGATGCTCATCCGGATCGCCAAGGAACTGTCCACCCAGTTCGGGGACGCCCCCGACCGCTGACCGCGAGGCACCTTCCTGTGCCCACCGTCACAACCACGCCGTGGCGTGGCCACCCCGATCCGGGCCGCGCCGGACAACTGGGGCCGCCGCGCAACATCCGGCCGGACCCGCCGCCGGGACCGCCCGTCCGCCATCGACGGAACCGCCTCGGTACCGCCAGTCAGCGGACCTGCTGCCAGCGGTGATGGCCGAAACTGGGCGGTTCCGCATGGCCACCCGCAACGCTTCGCTGCGGCATCGCGCCGCGCCCCGATATTCCGGACGAACCGACAACGCCGCAAACCTTGACCACATCCAGCCGGGTGCATATCATTTCGTGTGACGGACACCACTTTCCGCAATGTGAAAATCATTGAGACCCGGTAAGGGAGCAGGACATGGGAATCGCCCTCGGACCCAATCAATACGGCAAGGCGGAGAACCGCGTCGTGCGCATCTACCGCGACACCGCCCGCCACGAGATCCGCGATCTGAACGTCTCGACCTCGCTGCGCGGCGACTTTACCGAGGCGCACATGAGCGGCGACCAAGGTGACGTGCTGCCCACCGACACCCAGAAGAACACCGCCTTCGCCTTCGCCAAGGAGAAGGGCATCAGTTCACCCGAACAGTTCGGGCTGACCCTGGGCGCACACTTCCTCGACACCGCCCCCAAGGCCAACGCGGCACGGATCGCGATCGAGGAATACGCCTGGGAGCGAATCGAAGTCGACGGCACCGGGCACGACCACTCGTTCATGAGGCGCGGCCCCGAGATCCGGACCGCCGTCGTCACCACCGACGACACCGCGGGCGAACGCCGGGCCTGGGTGGTTGCGGGCGTACAGGACCTGGTGATCCTCAAGTCGACCGGGTCGGCGTTCAAGGGCTTCCTCAAAGACAAGTACACGACGCTGCAGGAGACCGACGACCGGATCATGGCCACCTCGCTGACCGCGCGGTGGCGCTACGAACACACCGAGATCGGTGACTGGAACAAGACCTACGACGCCATCCTGCGCACCATGCTCGAGGTCTTCGCGAGTACCCACTCCGACGCGCTGCAGCAGACGCTGTACCGGATGGGTGAGGCGGTGCTCGAATCGCGCGCCGAGGTGGCCGAGATCAAATTCTCGGCGCCCAACAAACACCACTTCGCCGTCGACCTCTCGCCGTTCGGCGTCGAGAACAACAACGAGGTGTTCATCGCCGCCGACCGGCCCTACGGCCTGATCGAGGCGTCGGTGCTTCGCGACGACGGTTCCGACGCCGGCCAGGCATGGCTGCACACCCCGGGCTTCTGCTGAGGAAAGGCACTCCGGTGAACAAATCCGCTTCCGCGACCGCCGAAAAACCCCCTACCACAAAACATCCCGTCGACGAGGTGCTCTCGCCGCCCAAGCTCGCGGTGTACGGGTTCCAGCATGTGCTGGCCTTCTATGCCGGCGCGGTGATCGTGCCCATCCTGTTGGCGAACTCGATCGGGCTGACCACCGAGCAACTCATCCACCTCATCAACGCCGACCTGTTCACCTGCGGCATCGCCTCGATCATCCAATCGGTGGGCTTCTGGAAGGTCGGGGTGCGCCTGCCGCTGCTGCAGGGCGTGACGTTCACCGCGGTGTCTCCGATGATCGCGATCGGAACCGCCGCGGGCGGCGGCACCGACGGGCTGCTGGTGATCTACGGATCCGTCATCGTCGCCGGTCTGTTCACCTTCCTGATCGCGCCGTTCTTCTCCCGGCTGATCCGGTTCTTCCCGCCCGTGGTGACCGGGTCGGTCATCACCATCATCGGTATCGCCCTGCTTCCCGTGGCGGCGGCCGACGCGGTCGGCGGGGCCGGCCCGTCGCTGGACCCGACCAGCGGCACGAACATGGCCTACGCCCTGGGCACCCTGGCGCTGATCGTGCTGATCCAGCGGGTGTTCAAGGGGTTCATGGCCACCGTCGCGGTGCTGATCGGTCTGGTCGTCGGCACCGGGGTGGCCTGGTTCCTCGGCGACGCGCACTTCGTCGACGTGGCGAGCTCGTCCTGGTTCGGCGTGACCACGCCGTTCTACTTCGGATGGCCCAAATTCGCCGCGGCAGCGATCATTTCGATGATCGTCGTCATGCTCATCACCGCCGTCGAGACCACCGGCGATGTGTTCGCGACCGGTGAGATCGTGCACAAGCGCATCGTCCGGGATGACATCGCGCGGGCGCTGCGCGCCGACGGTCTGGCCACCACGATCGGCGGGGTGCTGAACTCGTTCCCCTACACCTGCTTCGCCGAGAACGTCGGGCTGGTGCGGTTGACCAGGGTGAAGAGCCGGTACGTGGTGGCCGCCGCCGGCGTCATCATGATCATCCTCGGCCTGCTGCCGAAGGCGGCCGCGGTGGTCGCCGGGATTCCGCACCCGGTGCTCGGCGGGGCCGCGCTGGCGATGTTCGCCACGGTGGCCGTGGTCGGCTTCCAGACCCTGAGCCGGGTGGATTTCCACGACCACCGCAACGTGGTGATCGTCGCCACCAGCGTGGGCCTGGCCATGTACGTCACCGCCCAGCCCGATGTGGCCAAGGCGGTGCCGGAGTGGGCGCAGATCATCCTGGGCAGCGGGATCACCCTGGGCAGCATCACCGCGATCGTGCTCAACCTGGTGTTCCACCACATCGGCCGGGGCCGGGGCCCGGCCGTGGCAGGCACCCCCGGCGCCAATCTGGTGCGGCTGGCCAACGTCAACGAGATGTCCAAGGACGAGTTCGTGCGGACCTTCGCCAACCTGTTCCAGGGACCGGACTGGATGGTCGAACGGGCCTACGCCCGGCGCCCGTTCAGCGACACCCACGATCTGCGCCGATCGTTCCAGGAGGCGCTGTTCACCGCGACCGAGCCGGAACAGGCGCAGCTGATCAGCGCCTACCCCGATCTCGGGGCGATGTCGGTGGCCACCGGCGACGAGGGCGCCGCATCGCAGTCCGACCAGTCCGCGCTCGGACTGTCCCGGCTGGCCGAGCAGGAACGCGAGGAGCTGGCCGAGCTCACCGAGGCCTACCGTGAGCAGTTCGGCTTCACCCTGATCCTGGCGGTGCGCGATCACGAGAACATCGACCAGCTGCTGCGGCACGGCTGGGACCGGCTCAACAACTCCCCCACCCAGGAGCATGCGGCCGCGCTGATCGAGATCGCCAAGATCGCCGGGCACCGGTTCGACCGCCTGGTGGCCGACGCCAACCCGATCCACTCGTCGCGCACCCGTACCCGCCATCTCGACGCATGACCGTCCACGCATTCAACGCGCTGTCCAGGACCGACGCGTCGCAGCGGCTGTTGACCTGCCTGAATGTGCCCCGCTGGGCCACCGAGGTGGCCGACGGGCGGCCCTACGCCGACTTCGCCGCACTGGTCGACAACGCCGAGCGGTCCGCGGCCGAGTTGTCCGACGACGAGTTGTCGGCGGCCCTGGACCGCCACCCCCGGATCGGGGAGCGGGCCGGGGCCGGGCACGACGCCGAGTTCTCGGCCAGGGAACAGGGCCGGGTCGACCGCGACGACGAGGCCGTGATGACCGCGCTGGCCGCGGGAAACCGGGAGTACGAGAAGCGATTCGACCGGGTGTTCCTGATCCGCGCGGCCGGCCGCAGCTCCACTGAGATCCTGGCCGAGCTGCACCGCCGGCTGGGTAATGACGACGATATCGAGCGGGCCGAGACGGTCACCCAACTGCGGGAGATCGCGCTGCGCCGGCTGAGGGAGGTGGTGTGAATGGGCACCCTGAGTACGCACATCCTGGACACCAGCCTGGGCCGGGCCGCCGAGGGCGTCGAGGTGGTGCTCGAACACGACGGTGAGCGGATCGGCGACGGCGTGACCGACGCCGACGGCCGGATCGGCTCGATCGGACCGCAGCGGCTCGACGCAGGCGACTACACGTTGCGTTTCCGGACCGGCAGCTACTTCGCCGCCGACGGCCGCGACTGCTTCTATCCCGAGGTGATCGTGGTGTTCACCATCGCCGACGCCGCGCAGCACTATCACGTTCCGTTGCTGCTCAACCCCTTTGGATACGGGACCTACCGTGGCACCTGAACGTCTCATCCTCGACGGCGCCGCCGTGGTGACCATGGACAGCGCGCGCACCGAGCACCCCACCGGACACGTCGTCATCGAGAACGGCCGGATCGCCGCGGTCGGCGCGGGCTCGGCTCCCCCGGATCTGGACGGCACCCGGCTCGGTCTCGGCGGCTGCCTGATCACCCCCGGCCTGGTCAACACCCATCATCACCTCTACCAGTGGGTGACCAGGGGGCTGGCCGCCGACGACGGGCTGTTCGGTTGGCTGACCACGCTGTACCCGGTGTGGGGCGGCATCGACGAGGACATCGTCGGCGCGGCCGCCGCGGCCGGCCTGGCCTGGCTGGCCCGGACCGGCTGCACCACCTCCACCGACCACCACTACGTCTTCCCGGCCGACGGCGGCGACGTGCTGGGCGCCGAGATCGACGCGGCCAGCCGAATCGGCCTGCGGTTCATGCCGACCCGAGGATCGATGGACCTGGGCCGGCGCGACGGCGGCCTGCCCCCCGATCACGTGGTCGAGGACCTCGACACCATCCTGGTGGCCTGCGCCGCCGCCGTCGACGCCCACCACGACCCGGGGCCCGACTCCATGCTGCGGATCGGGCTGGCGCCCTGTTCACCCTTCTCGGTGACCGGAGAGCTGCTGAAGCAGTCCGCAAACCTGGCCCGCGACAAGGGGGTTCGGCTGCACACTCATCTGGCCGAAACCCTCGACGAAGACGAGTTCTGCCGGGAGCGGTTCGGCCGCAGCCCGGTGGACTACCTGGAAACCCTGGGCTGGCTGGGCGATGACGTCTGGCTCGCCCACGGAATCCACTTCGACGATCCGGCGATCGCCACCCTGGGCGCGGCAGGCACCGGTGTCGCGCACTGCCCGTCGTCGAATGCGCGCCTCGGCGCCGGTATCGCGCGCACCGCCGACCTGCGCGCCGCCGGAGTACCGGTCGGCCTGGGGGTGGACGGCGCGGCCAGCAACGAGGCCTGCTCGCTGATCGAGGAGGCCCGCCACGCCCTGCTGTTCGCCAGGGCCCGCGGCGGCCCAGCGGCATTGGCCGTTCGCGATGCCCTTGAGCTCGCCACCATCGGCGGTTCCCGGCTACTCGGGTGGGACGACCAGATCGGCTCGCTGGAGCCGGGCAAGCAGGCCGATATCGCGGTCTGGCGGATCGACGGGCTCGCGCACGCCGATATCGCCGACCCGGTCGCGGCGCTCGTCCTTGGCGCGGCGCCGCCACTGGAACTGCTGCTGGTCGGCGGCCGGCCGATCGTCGAACGCGACCGCGTGGTCACCGCCGACGAAACCGAACTCACGCAATCGGCGCTGCGCGCGCACAGGACACTTCTGGCCCGCGCGGGTACCGTCGCCAGCAGGGAAGGAACCGACCGATGACCACACCCAGGATTACCGTCAACGGTGAGAAACACCAGGTGGTCGACGTCGCGCCGTACGTCAGCGCGCTGGACTGGCTGCGCGACCAGGGCTTGACCGGCGCCAAAGAGGGATGCGCGGAAGGCGAGTGCGGCGCCTGCTCGGTCCTGGTGGCCCGCCCCGACGGCGCCGACCGCACCCGCTGGACCGCGCTGAACGCCTGCCTGGTACCGGTGCTCGCGCTGGACGGCCAGGAGGTGGTGACCGCCGAGGGGCTCGGCGCGCCGGGTGCGCTGCACCCCGTGCAATACGAGATGGCCCATCGCGGCGGTTCCCAATGTGGCTACTGCACACCAGGTTTCATCTGCTCGATGGCCGCAGAGTACTACCGCCCGGACCGCAGCGCCGACGTCGCGGCCGATCCGCGCGGCAACGGGCACGCCGGCACCGACCACGAGCACGGCCCGAACGGCTTCGACCTGCATGCGCTCAGCGGCAATCTGTGCCGCTGCACCGGATACCGGCCGATCCGCGATGCCGCCTACGCGCTCGGGGCACCGCCGCCCGAGGATGCGCTGGCCCGGCGTTGCGGCGCACCGGCACCGGCACCGTCGAGCACCCACATGCGGGTCGGCGACACCGAATTCATCCGGCCCGCCGCCCTCGCCGACGCGGTGGCACTGCTGGCCGAACGACCGGAGGCGACCGTGGTCGCCGGGTCCACCGATCTTGGCGTCGAGGTCAACCTGCGCGGGACCCGGGCGCCGCTGCTGGTGGCCGTCGACCGGCTGCCCGAACTGCGCACCATCGACGTCGGCGCCGAGCGGATCGAGATCGGCGCGGCGCTCACCCTGTCGGAGGCCGAGCGCCTGCTCGAGGGCCGCATCCCGCTGCTGGACCAGCTCTGGCCGCAGTTCGCGTCCCGGCTGATCCGCAACGGCGCCACCCTGGGCGGCAACCTGGGCACCGGCTCCCCGATCGGCGATGCTCCCCCGGCACTGCTGGCCCTGGAGGCATCGCTGGTGCTGGCCGGCCCGGACGGTGAACGCGAGGTGCCACTGGCCGAGTACTTCACCGGCTACCGGCAGAGCGTGCGCCGTCCGGCCGAACTGATCCGGGCGGTGCGCATTCCGCTGCCGCTTGCGCCGGCCGTCGCGTTCCACAAGATCGCCAAACGCCGCTTCGACGACATCTCCAGCGTCGCGGTCGCGATCGCGGTGGAGGTCAGGTCCGGGGTCGTCGACCGGGTGACCATCGGGCTGGGCGGGGTGGCAGCCACCCCGATCCGGGCCACGGCCACCGAAGCGGCCCTGCGCGGGCGCCCGTGGACCGCGGACACCGTGGCCGAGGCCGCGGCCGTCCTCGGCCACGAGGGCACCCCGATCGACGATCACCGGGCCAGCGCGGCGTTCCGCACCGCGATGCTCGGACAGTCGCTGCTCAAGTTCCACGCCGAATCCGGACTGCAGGAGGCGATGTCGTCATGAGTGAACTCAGTTCCCGTCCCGCACAACCGGTCGTGGGTCTGCAGACCCGGCACGAGAGCGCCGATCTGCACGTCACCGGGCTGGCGCTCTACACCGACGATCTGGTCAGCCGGTATCCCGGTGTGCTGCATGCCTATCCGGTGCAGGCGCCGCACGCGCACGCCATGGTGCGCGCGCTGGACCCGGCCCCCGCGCTCGCGAGCCCCGGCGTGGTGTACGTGCTGACCGCCGCCGACGTGCCCGGGGTCAACGATGCCGGCGTCAAACACGATGAGCCGCTGTTCCCCACCGAGGTCATGTATTTCGGCCACCCGGTGTGCTGGGTGCTGGCCGACACCCTCGAAGCCGCCCGGATCGGCGCCGCCAGGGTCGCCGTCGAGTACGAGCCGCTGCCCTCGCTGATCACCATCGAGGAGGCCATCGCCGCCGAGAGTTTCCAGGGCGCGCGGCCCACCGTGCGCCGAGGCGATCCGCAGGCCGCATTCGGCGGCTGCGCGCACGTCTTCGAAGGCGAATTCGAGTTCGCCGGCCAGGAACATTTCTACCTGGAGACCAATGCGGCGCTGGCGACCATCGACGAGGGCGGGCAGGTCTTCGTCCAGTCCTCGACGCAGCATCCCAGCGAGACCCAGGACATCGTGTCGCATGTGCTGGGCCGGGCCAATCACGAGGTGACGGTCCAATGTCTGCGGATGGGCGGCGGATTCGGCGGTAAGGAGATGCAGCCGCACGGCTACGCGGCGATCGCCGCGCTGGGCGCCGTCGTCACGGGCCGTCCGGTTCGGGTGCGGTTCAACCGAACCCAGGACATCACCATCACGGGCAAGCGGCACGGGTTCCACGCGGTGTGGAAAGCCGGTTTCGCCGCGGACGGCACCATCCAGGCCCTGACCGCGACGCTCACCGCGGACGGCGGCTGGAGCCTTGACCTGTCCGAGCCGGTGCAGGCCCGCGCGCTGTGCCATATCGACAATGCCTACTGGATTCCGAACATCGAAGTGAGCGGTCGCATCTCGAAGACCAACAAGACCTCGCAGACGGCGTTCCGCGGGTTCGGCGGGCCGCAGGGCATGTTGGTGATGGAGAACATCCTGGGGCGGTGCGCGCCCGCGCTCGGCCTCAGCTCCCGCGAACTGCGCAGGCGCAACTTCTATTCGGCCGGCCAGACCACCCCCTACGGCCAGGAGGTGCGTCACCCCGAACGCATCGTGCGGGCCTGGGATCAGCTCCTCGAGTCCGGTGATGTGGACCGGCGGCTGGTGGAGATCGAAGGGTTCAACGCCACCCACGAGCACGCCAAACGCGCGCTGGCCATGACGCCGGTCAAATTCGGTATCTCGTTCAACCTCACCGCCTTCAACCAGGCCGGTGCGCTGGTGCACGTGTACAAGGACGGCTCGGTGCTGATCAATCATGGCGGCACCGAGATGGGTCAGGGCCTGCACACCAAGATGCTGCAGGTCGCGGCGACGGCGCTGGGGGTGCCGCTGTCGATCGTGCGGCTCGCACCGACCCGCACCGACAAGGTGCCCAACACCTCGGCCACCGCGGCCAGTTCGGGTGCCGACCTCAACGGCGGCGCGGTGAAGAACGCCTGCGAGCAGATCAAGGGCCGGCTGGCCGAGGTAGCCGGCGGCGAGCTCGGGGTGCACCCGTCCGATGTCCGGTTCATCGACGGCCGGGTGCTCGGGCTGGGATCCGCCGAGCGCGAACTGACCTTCGCCGAACTGGTGCACCTGGCCTATTACCGGCGGGTGCAGCTTTGGGCGGCCGGTTTCTACCGCACCGAGGGACTGCACTGGAACGCCAAGACCATGCAGGGGGCGCCGTTCAAGTATTTCGCCTACGGAGTCGCAGCCAGCGAGGTCGAGGTCGACGGGTTCACCGGCGCCTACCGGCTGCGCCGGGTCGACATCGTGCACGATGTCGGCGACAGCCTGTCCCCGCTGGTCGATCTCGGCCAGGTGGAGGGCGGATTCGTCCAGGGGGTCGGCTGGCTGACGCTGGAGGATCTGCGCTGGGACAGCAGCGACCGCCCGACCCGCGGCCGGTTGGCCACCCAGGCGGCCAGCACCTACAAGCTGCCCAGCTTCTCGGAGATGCCCGAGGTGTTCAACGTGACGCTGCTGGAGAAGGCGCACGAGGATGGTGTGGTGTACGGGTCGAAAGCGGTCGGCGAGCCGCCCCTGATGTTGGCCTTCAGCGTGCGTGAGGCGCTGCGGGAGGCCGTCGCGGCGTTCGGCCCGACCGGGCACTGCGTCGACCTCGGCTGCCCGTCCACCCCCGAGCAGGTGTTCTGGGCCGTCCAACGGGCCCGCGCCGCCGGTGCCCCGTCGACCGGCGCGACCCCGGCGGTGTCGATCGCGGGAGGCACCTGACATGCACTGGATGACCGTGCTGGAGCGGCTGCGCGAGCGGCGAGAACCCGGCGTGCTGGTGACCCTGCTGACCGTGCGCGGGCACGCCCCCCGGGAGGCCGGGGCGAAGATGGTGGTGACCGCCGGTGACTGCTGGGGCACCATCGGCGGCGGCAACCTCGAGCAGTCGGCGGTGGTCGCGGCGCGTGAGCTGCTGGCCGCGGGCAGCCGGGAACCGGCCACCCGGACCTGGGGGCTGACCGAGCGGGCGCCCGCCCGGCACGGTGTGCAGTGCTGCGGCGGCGAGGTCAGTGTGCTGTTCGAGCCGCTGCCCACGGTCCCGGCCGTGGCGATCTTCGGGATCGGGCACGTCGGCGCCGAACTGGCCCGGATCCTGGCCCGCCACGACATCGAACTGCATCTGGTCGATTCGCGTGCCGATCATGTCGAGCCGGATCGGTTGGCCCCGTTGATCGCCCACGCCGAGGCCCGGGTGCACACCCATCACGCCGTGGTGCCCGAGCTGGTACTCGGCGAGCTTCCCGCGGGCTGCCACGTGCTGCTGATGACCCATGACCACGCCGAGGACGCCGCCCTCTGCGACGCGGCGCTGCGCTGTGGGCACCTCGGCTCGATCGGGTTGATCGGGTCCGAGGCGAAATGGCAGCGGTTCGTCAAACGGCTCACAGCCGAGGGGCACGATGCGGCGGCGCTGTCCCGGATCGGCACCCCGATCGGGCTGCCCGAGCTCACCGGGAAGGAGCCGGCGACCATCGCGGTGAGCGTGGCCGCCGATCTGCTGCTGCGGTTCCAGCGCGAGCGGCCCGCGACGACCGAGACGAGCGCCGACCCGGCTGAGGCGACCCGATGAAGATCTACCGCGCAACCGTTTTGGACACGCCCACCTCGCCGTTCGACGGCGGGACGCTGCGCACCGAGGCCGACGCCGGAATCGCGGTCGCCGACGGGGTGATCGCCGACCGCGGGCCGTTCGCCGCCGTCCGCGGCGGGTATCCGCACGCCGAGGTGGTCGATCTGACCCAGGGCGTGCTGCTGCCCGGCCTGGTCGACACCCACGTCCACTTCCCGCAGCTGCGGGTGATCGGCGCGCTGGGCATGCCGCTGCTGGACTGGCTGGACCGCTGCGCACTGCCCGAGGAAGCCCGGATGGCCGACGCCGATTACGCGCGCGTCGTGGCCACCGAATTCATCGACGGCCTGATCCGGGCCGGCACCACCACCGCGCTGGTGTTCGGCGCACATTTCGCACCCGCGGTGGACTGCCTGTTCGAGCAGGCCGCCGCGAGCGGGATGCGGATCTGCGGCGGGTTGGTGGTCAGCGACCGGCTGCTGCGGCCCGAATTGCTGACCACCCCCGAGCAGGCGCACGCCGACGGGCTGGCGCTGGCCGGACGCTGGCACCGCAAGGACCGGCTGCGCTATGCCGTCACCCCCCGGTTCTCGCTGTCGACCAGTTCCGAGATGCTGGAGTCGTGTGCGGCGCTGCTGCGCGACGTCGACGGTGCGCTGTTCACCTCGCACGTCAACGAGAACACCGCCGAGGTCGAGACGGTGCGCGGGCTGTTCCCGGAGTGCGACTCCTACGTCGACACCTACGGCAGGCACCGGCTGCTCGGTCGGCGCAGCGTGCTGGCCCACAACGTGCACCCGGCCGACGCCGAACTCGACCAGCTCGCCGCCGCCGGCGCAGGCGTGGCGCACTGCCCGTCCTCGAACAGCGCGCTGGGCAGCGGGTTGTTCCCGTTGCGCAGGCACGTCGACCGCGGTGTGCGGGTCGCGCTGGGCACCGATGTGGGTGCGGGCACCGGTTTCTCGTTGCTGCGCGAAGGTCTGCAGGCCTCCTTCATGCAGGCGCTGCTCGGCGCCGACGGCGCGGCCCTCACCGCGGCGCACATGCTCTACCTGGCCACCGGGGCCGGCGCCGCGGCGCTGGAGATGGACGCCGAGATCGGTGACCTGTCGGTGGGCAAACAGTTCGACGCCGCCTGGATCAGCCCGCCGCCGGGGACCACCCTCGACGTGGTGCTGGCCCATGCCGCCGGGCCCGATGACGCCCTGGCCAAGGTGTTCGCGCTGTCCGGTCCGGCCGATGTGCGAGGGGTGTGGGTGGGTGGAGATCGACTGCGTTGAGCCCGGGCCGGCGGGGGCGTTCGTTAGATCAGCTTCGGTTCGATACGCTGGCACGTGTCCGCAGTTCAGTCTGGAATGCCGAGGTGCCCCATCATGATGTTGATCAAGGCTGCTGTCGCGACCGCCGCGATCGCCGGCATGGCCGTCGGCCTCGGCGCGGCCACGGCGAGCGCCGATCCGCTTCCGCCACCGGGGGCGCCGAAGAAGCCCGCCGAATCCTGGCAGGGCCAGCCGATGGTGTGGGCGCAGTTGCCCGCGGGTGGGCACTGGGGCGTCTGGATCAACGGAGATTTCCTTCCGTTCACCTGATTTCGATGCCTGACTGAGGTGACCGGCCCCGGCCGGATGGCGCGACGGTAGCCTGACGACCGTGAATTCTCGTGTGCCTACCTCAATCGCGCTCGCGGCCTGTGCCGCATCCTTCGCCGTGGCGCTCGCCGCCTGCGGATCCGACACCGACACCTCGTCGGCCTCGCCGTCGTTGAGCAGTCCCTCCGTCGCCGAGGTGGCCACCTCCTCGGTCACCGCCCCGGCTCCCGCGGCCAACAACTGCCCCACGGCGACGCCGCAGGACACCGGCACGGCCGAATGGACGGTCTCGGGGGCCACCGGCAGCGCCGCGGTCACCGGATCCACCGATACGGCCGCGCCGGCCGTGAAGGTCGACGGCCCGTTCAGCGTGGCCGAGACCCAGGTGCACACGCTGCAGGCTGGCGAAGGGCCGGTCGTCGCGGACACCGCGACAGTCTCGGTGTGCTACATGGGCGTCAACGGGCGGGACGGATCGGTGTTCGACAGCAGCTACGAGCGCGGCACCCCGGCCGAATTCCCGCTCAACGGCGTGGTTCCCGGGTTCCAGAAGGCCATTTCCGGGCAGAAGGTGGGCTCCACCGTCGCGGTCGCGATGAGCTCCGCCGACGGCTACCCCGAGGGGCAGCCCGCGGCCGGAATCCAGAAGGGCGATTCGCTGATCTTCGCGATCAAGATCCTCGGCGCTTCGTAGCCACGAGGGCTCAGGGCATCGGGGCCGCCGGTGCCGGAGGAGGTCCCCGGGCGCGGGGGGGGGATG